>CAZCPH010000066.1:946-11458 GCA_964500105.1 uncultured Mariniphaga sp.
ACCTGAAGAAGGTACATTCTACAATGTTACAGGTATTGTAAATACCCGTCTGGAAGCGTTCAAGCTTGAACCAAGGATGGAATCTGATATCGTTGACCTGGGTGCTACACCTGCTCCGATTATTTCAGGAGTTGAGTTCAAAGTATATCCGAATCCGTTTAACAACTACATCAACATCGATAACCATGCGAAGTTGACAAGAGTAGTTGTTAGCAACATCGCCGGACAACGTGTTCTCGATATTGAATATCCGACCCGTGAAATCCGTACTGAAAATCTGGTTAGCGGTGTGTACGTTGTAAGTATGTTTACTGAAAACGGACTTGCCAAAACAGAAAGGATTGTTAAAAGGTAATACCGAATTGATTGATTAAAAAGGGGGGAAGCAACAGCTTTCCCCTTTTTTATTGCCTTTTCCCTAAGGGTTTCAAAGTTCCCTTAGGGTTTTTTATTATCGGGTACAGCGGTTTCTATAGTGCCGGTTAAAAAATGAACAATTCAAAAATCGCTCTAAGCCTGAATTGTTTTTAAATGCTTAAGGTTTTTTTACTTTTGTTGAACATCAATTGAATTCATTCTATGGAACTTTTAAATAAACACGTTACAATAAGGAAGTTTAAAAACCAATCTGTTGATCCCCATTTGCTTGAAAGTATCATCTATTCCGGTGCCCGTGCATCAACAACCGGAAATATGCAGTTGTACAGCGTTGTAGTCACTCAGGATGAAAAGCAAAAGCAAAGGCTTGCACCGCTTCATTTTAATCAGCCGGTTGCGGTAAACGCTCCTGTTTTACTCACCTTTGTGGCCGATTTTAACCGCTTTTCGCATTGGTGTACAACAAACAAAGCCGAACCTGGTTATGCCAATTTTCTTTCCTTTTTTACAGCTGCTACCGATGCTTTGCTTGTTGCACAAAATGTGTGTGTAGCTGCTGAGAATTACGGACTTGGGATTTGCTATCTCGGTACCACAACATACAATCCCAAAGAGATCATCGATGTATTGGAACTTCCGAAACTCACTTTCCCAGTTACAACTTTAGCATTGGGGTTTCCGGCGGAAGCTCCCGGCCTGACAGACCGGCTGCCTTTACGGGGAATTATTCACAAGGAAAGGTATAAGAATTTTGGTTCCGATGATTTAAAAAGTTTGTATGCTTATAAAGAGAGCCTGGAGGAGATGAAGCAGTTTGTGGCAGAGAACCGAAAGGAAACGCTTGCACAGGTTTTTACCGACGTCAGGTATAAGAAGAGCGATAACGAGTACTTTTCTGCAAAAATGCTTGAAACACTAAAAGAACAAGGCTTTCTGGATTGATTACATGTTTTTGGATACATACTCCATAAATTCCTGCCGGTAGCTGTTTCCCACAGGTAAACGTTTTTTGTTTACAATCACGGAGTTTCCTTCAATGAGTTCAATCTTGTCAAGCGAAATAATAAACGATTTGTGAATGCGGTGAAAATTGCTGGCTGGCAACAGTTCCGTCATTTTTTTCATGGAGAGGTTTGCAATAATTTTTTGATCAGAAAGATGCAATTGAATGTAATCACCCAACCCCTCAACAAAGCAGATGTCTGAAAATTTCACCTTGTAGGTTTTTTTGTTTGATTTTACAAAAAAGAAATCCTGCGATTCAGGTTTGGTATCTCCGCCTGCTTCTTCCATTTGTTTTAGTCTGAACAATTCTTCGGCCTTAAAGAATGCTTTGCAAAACCGCTCAAAACTAAAAGGTTTTTTCAGGTAATCCACAGCATCAAGTTCAAACCCTTCCAGCGCATATTCCGAATAGGCTGTGGTGAAAATTACCAGCGGAGCATTTTTCAGGCTTTTCAGAAAAGCAATACCGGAAAGTTTTGGCATGTTAATATCAAGGAAAATCAGGTCAATCTGATGTTTTTTCAGTGTCTCGTGAGCGCAAATGCCGTCGTTGCACTTTGCTACTATTTTCAGGTTAGGCAATTTTTTGGCGTATTGCTCAATTACATTTTGTGCGAGAGGCTCATCATCTGCAATGAGTGCTTTTATTTCCATTTTATTTGAGTTTTAGTTGAAGTTTAACTGAATGAGTGTGATTTTGCTGTTCAATATTCAACCGATATTCGTCGGGAGAATAGAGCAGTTTTAACCGTTGTCTGACATTTTCAATCCCAATGCCGCTGTTTTTTTTATTTCCGGGTTCAACAGTTGGTTCGTAGTTGTTTTCAATGCTGAATTTCAGCCAGTTTTCTGTACCGAAATCAAAATCTATTCTGATGAAATCCCGGCTTTCAGTTCCAGGCAATCCGTGTTTGAAGGCATTGTCTATAAACGGTTCAAAAATGAGCGGTGCAATTCTTCCCGAAGGAACAGTGCCTTTAAGTGTAAATTGAATGTCCACATTGTCGGCAGCACGAATTTTTTGCAGTGCAATGAAATTGGTTACAAATTCAATTTCTTTTTGCAAATCGATATAATTTTCCCGCGATTCGTAAATGATATGCCGCATCAGTTCTGCAAGACGCAGTATCAACCCGGGCACTTTTTCCGACTGCATCAGCGACAGTGAATAGATGTTGTTCAGTGAATTAAAAAGAAAATGCGGATTAAGCTGCCCTTTCAAAGTTTTCAGTTCAGCTTCCAGTTTCTGCTGTTCAATTTTTGCCAGCTTCAGGTTTAAGTCCTGCAGTGTAAGCCACTCTTTAATAAATTTGAGAAACGAAGTTAATGCCACATAAATAAGTGTTGCAGAAAAGAATGCGGCATGCAGGTTGATGTCGAATGATCTGAACCGGATACCGGCACCAAGCACATCGTGAAGCGGAAAAATGAGCAGAAACTGAATGAATAGACTGCTGAGTGTGATTAAGACAATCAGCCAGAATATGTAAAACAGATAGTTTTTCCGTTTTAAAAAGCGTGGAATCAGAACCAGCAGGTTGGTATAGACAGCCAACGCAAAGCCGACGTTGGTAATGGTTGCTTTCGAAAGAATCACCAGGTCGAAATGAACCCTGTTTTCGTTGTAGTAGAACAGCAATAGCGTGAAAATTAAGCTAACAAGCCAGAATGCAGCGTGGGGTAAAAATTTTATCAGTTTGTTTTGACTGGCTTTAGACATCAGATTCGGTCCCGTTTATTGATTAACTTTTTCAGGTAGTAAAGAATCGGATTGCTGTATTTCAGATTTTTCCAGGGCCTGCTGGAGTGGGGCAGATGGAGAACTTCCAGGCCTTTGGCCAGGTAATTTTTGAATCCTGATTTTTTGGCTTGCCGGCTTATGGTTACATCAAACCAGTCTTTGTTTGCCGACAATGCACCGAAGTCGAAACTCTCCAGGAAGGGCAGCGACAGGCAGGTGCAGCAAAAACTTAAACTATGCGAAGTTTCAACTGTTTCGTTGCTTTTGATTTTTTCAAAGGTGTACGGGAAATTGTAATTTCCGTACTGGTCTGTGGTAATTGCACCCACAAGACCGGGGTTGTTTCCGGTTGTTGCCAGTCTGATTAAACTGCTGAGCGTATCTGGTTTTACCACCACATCCGACTCAACAATAATTAACGGTTTTTGCTGTTCTATGGCCGTTTTTTGTGCCATCTGGAGCACCAGTTTATAGTTGGGTGACGGTGTACTGGTGAGATCTTCGAGATGAACGAGCTGAAATCCCCTCTTTTTTTGCGCTTCGGTGAGTAACTGTTTTGTCTCGGGCTGGCTGAAATCGTTGTAAACAAAATAATCGATGCTGCAATCTGAATTGCAGACTGCCTCGATGGTTCTCAGTGTAGTTTCAGGCGAATCTTTAACTGGTGTTATTACAATCGCTTCTGCCATGCTTGTTGTTTTCATGTTTTCCGGTTAAAATCCCTCGAGTAGGCCTGATCGGTTGGCATGATCAGAATATCGTCGATATTCACATGTTTGGGCCGCGTGACAACAAACAGGATGGCTTCTGCAATGTCGTTTGCAAAGAGTGGGGTAAATCCTTCGTAAACCTTTTGCGCCCGTTCGTGGTCGCCTTTAAAGCGTACCAGCGAAAACTCTGTGTCAACGGCACCCGGCGAAACTGAAGAGACCTTGATGCCGTGCTGCAGAAAATCGATTCGCATTCCTTTTGTGAGCGATGCCACAGCATGTTTGGTAGCGCAGTACACATTTCCCATCGGGTAGGTTTCTTTCCCGGCAATGGACGAAACATTTACAATGTGCCCATCTTTTCGTTCAATCATTTGGGCAGAAACAATGCGTGTGATGTAGAGCAGTCCTTTAACATTGGTGTCGATCATGCGTTCCCAGTCGTCAACATCACCGTTGTTGACTGCACTTAAGCCTGCAGCAAGGCCTGCGTTGTTGATCAGAATGTCTATCCGTTGCCATTTTTCAGGTAAACTTTGAATTGCTGTTTCCGTTTCCTGCCGGTTTCTGATGTCAAAATTCAGGGTTAATATTTCCGCACTGGTTTCATTTTCAATTCTTTCTTTCAATTTTTTCAGGCGATCGTTTCTGCGTCCTGTAACAATCAGGTCAAAGTTATTTTGGGCGAGCAAAACTGCCGTGGCCTCTCCAATTCCTGCAGTTGCACCTGTAATCAATACTATTTTTTTCATGGATTTCCATCTTTTCGGATTTCAGCCGAAATTAAAAAAAATAGCTAATCTTATGGAAAAATCATTGACTTAATTACCTTTGCTTCGGTTAAAATTACCAGAAAAATCAGACGAAAATGAAAGAGACCATGCAGCAAGAGAAGGAATTCAATCTGGATTTAGTTCAGGAGCCTACAGATATTGAAAATGTGATCTATTCACTGATGGTAAATCCCAACTTGTCAAGCATCAATTATTTTAACGATTTCAGCGAAGCCGGCATTTCACCGGATTCGATTGGCGACGAAGACAACGACGAAATTGGCTTGTTTGATATAGACAGTACCGGAGCGAGCATGGCTTTAAGCACACATGCATTTCATCATCATCTGCAGAACGATCCGCAAAAGGCCACAGAAATTCTTATTTCGCGCGCTACCCGGAAAATGCTTTGTCTGGGAGCCCGGCCGGTTGCCGTCAGCGCTTTTCTGTATCACATCAATTTTGCCGATCCAAACGGACAACATATTGCTTCGGGAGCAAAAAAGGGGCTGGAGAATGCCGCACAGAAATTTAACCTGAAAATCTCTGACCGAAAAATCAGGTTCGACCATTTCTCAGGACACGGGCCGGTACCGCCAACCATTATCATAAGTATGGTTGGTGTGGTTGATGACAAAAATAAGCTGACCACACATGCATTCAAGAAGAAGGGAGGCAATGTATTTTTAATCGGCCACTCTGTTGATGATATCGGATCTTCGGAATACCTCGAGTTTTATCATGGTGTTTCTGATTCTCCGTTGCCGCTGTTTAATATCAACGACGAACTCAAAATTCAGGAAACCCTGCGCGAACTGCACAAGATGGATTTTCTGCAGAGTGCCAGCCCCGTTGGAAAAGGCGGACTGTTTTTTACACTGCTGCGGGCGGCTATTCCCAATGGTTTGGGGTTCGATATTACCACTGACGCTGAAATCAGACTCGACTCTTTTCTGTTTGGAGAAGCAATGGGGCGGATTTTACTTGAGGTAGAACCGGAGAAAGAAGACGATTTTGTGGATTTTATGACCGGACGGGAAATTCCGTTTTTTACTTTAGGGCATATAACCAGAGGCGAAATCAGAATCGACGACAAATCGCTGGGATATATCGATAAAATGACTTCCGGCATATAGTTGCAAACCCGGTACACACCACAGGTATAAGCTTTTATGGCAGCTGTTCCGTATAAAAATTCGAACCAAAGCAAAAAGGTACAGGTTGAGAAGATGTTTGATCAGATCTCAAACCGGTACGACTTGTTAAATCACCTGCTTTCCGTAAACATTGACAAAATATGGCGAAACAGGGCCATTAAGATGTTAAAGCCATTCGGGCCCAAAACAATTCTCGATGTTGCAACCGGAACAGCTGATTTTGCCATTGCAGCCAGAAAACTGCATCCCGAAAAAATAACGGGTATCGACCTTTCAGAGGGAATGCTGAGCATTGGCAGGCAAAAAGTTGAGAAAAGAGGATTGACGCATCTTATAACACTTCAGAAAGCGGACTCAGAAGCACTTCCGTTTGAAAACCAGTCGTTTGATGCAGTAATTGTGGGTTTTGGGGTAAGAAATTTTGAGAATCTGGAAAAAGGGTTGAGTGAAATTTTCAGGGTGCTTCGGCCAGGTGGTGTTTTTGTGGTGCTCGAGTTTTCGCTGCCAAAAAACAAGCTGTTTCGCAGGTTGTATTTTTTTTACTTTTTAAAGGTGCTTCCGTGGTTGGGCCGGTTGGTCTCAAAAGACAATCAGGCATATTCCTATCTTCCCGAATCAGTGCGCGAGTTTCCCGACGGTGAAAACTTTGCCCGGATTTTGGAGAAGGTAGGTTTTGAACAATGCCGGTGGGTACCGCAAACAATGGGTATTGCCACCATATATGAAGCGCAAAAACCCAAAATTTGAAGGTGAAAACAATAAAAAAGTACTTTATTTGTTTTTGATTTTAACGTAATGATCGAAATCGGGTGAAAAGAATTCTGTTGGCCATATTTACACTGTTTGTTGCCTGGTCTGCTTATGCACAGAAGCAGAAGGTAAATCATATGACAACCTTCGATGATAAACTTATTCACTTTGGATTCTCGCTGGGCATCAATACGCTCGATTTTGGAGTGACGCATTACAATCCAATCGGAACAAATCCTGACTTCAATGAATTAAGTCCGGTTTATGCGGGTGAAAAAAGGATTGCCGGCGATGATTACCTGAGGGCAGATGTTACTCAGCTTATTCCCGGTTTTACAGTAGGCATTATTTCCAGTTTACGGCTTTCGCGCGATTTTAATTTGCGATTTTTGCCGGGCCTGTCGTTTGGCGAACGACAACTAACCTACAACGAATTGGTTTGGGACAACCAGGGAAATACCAGCAATCCGGAATACTATTATTCCATCAAATCCACATTTCTGGATTTTCCGCTGCTGATAAAATACAAGGCCCGAAGGATAAACAACGACCGTCCCTACATTATTTTCGGGCCGGCATACCGGCAAGACATCAGCCGAACAGGAAGAGACGATCTGGTCCGGCTCAGAAGCGGTGCGTTATATGCTGAGCTTGGCGCCGGCTGGGATCATTATTTTACTTTCTTTCGCTTTTCAGTAGAAGGGAAAGTTAGCCTTGGCCTGCACAATGTTCTGGGTGCACCTCCCAGCGATCAGCAGCGGCAGTATTATTCCCACGCGATTAAAGATTTACGGTCTAACATTTTCACCCTGAGTTTCCACTTCGAATAAACATTTTTCTGCGGGAAAACTCACTGCAGATAATACCTGAAGTAACGGCTACATTCAGCGACTCGGCCTGTTCATTTTTTGTGCTGAAAGATGGGATTGTCAGTTTGTTTGATATGTGCAATGCTACTTCCTGACGAATTCCACTGCCTTCGTTGCCCAAAACAACAAGGGCATTTCCCGGCAGATTTTCCGTATAAATGCTTTTCCCTTCCAGAAATGTCCCGTAAACAGCTATTTGATTTTTCTTTAAAACGGAAATCAGGGGTTCAAAAGGAGTGTAAATAGTTTTTACCCTTGTAAATGAGCCCATCGAAGCCTGGATTACCTTTGGGTTGAACACGTCAGCAGTGTCGGGCGAACAAAAAAGGTAATCTGTTCCAAACCAGTCGCAGGTACGAATTATGGTGCCAAGATTGCCGGGGTCCTGAATTCCGTCGAGGTACAAAAAGAAGCCTTCCTGTTTTTGAGGGAGCACGGTTTGCCCGGGAAGCTCGCAAATGGCAAGGCAGTTTTGAGGTTGTTTAAGCAGGCTGGCTTTTTTTATCTCTCCGGAAGTGGTTTCAATCACCCGTTCAGCTCTTTGCACATGGCCGGCATAAGTTTTTAGAAAACCGGATGTGGCATACAGCTCTTTTACCCGAAAGTCTGATTTTAACACCTCCTGAACATTTTTATCCCCTTCAACCAGGAAACTTTGTTCTTTTAACCTGAATTTTTTTCGGGCTAACGATTTTATTTGAGTTGCTTTGTTTTTTCCAATCATTTAAAATGGTTGAATTCTGTATAATAAATGTTCCAAATTTACTGTTTCCATCTAAAACACTTCATTATTTTTGCTGAAATTAAAAATGAAGCCTTGACTGGAAAAGCAATTAAATATTTTTATCAATACCGGAAATTTTCTGTTTTTGTTTTTCTGGTATTTTTTATTTCCTGTTCGCCGGTGAAGTTTGTTCCGGAAAACCGGTATTTGCTGAATAAAGTGGAGGTTGAAGTTGATAATTCCTCGATAAACAAAGAAGAAGCAAAAACGCAAATCAGGCAGAAAGAGAATTACAAAATTCTGGGATTTGCAAAATTCCATCTTTGGATGTACAATCTGTCATCACGAAAAAAAGCAGACAGCTGGCTGAAGCGAATTGGAGAACCTCCCGAAATTTTTGATGAATCGCTGGTTGCTGCCTCCGAAGCCAGGTTAAAGCAATACCTTGGCAATAAAGGATTTTTCAGGGCTGGTGTTAGTACCGAAGTCAAACTGAACGACAACAAGAAAACGGCCAATGTAAAGTACAATATTGAAACCGGCGATCAGTATAAAATCAGGGAAGTAAATTACCATATTGGCGATTCTACGGTGAAAGCGCTTTTTTACAACGATTCTGCAAAAACATTTATCAATCCCGGCACGCCGTTCGATTTTAATCTTCTGGAACAACAGCGAACAAACATTGTAAACCTTTTTAAAAACAAAGGGTATTACTATTTTTCAAAAGATGAAGTGAGTTATCTGGCCGACAGTACATTGTTTGAAACGGAAATTGTACTCGATCTTTACATTGGCACTTCTCCCGGGCAGGATGCAGCGCGCAAGTTTCAGCCACATTACCTGAATCATTTTTACATTTCGGTTTTGCCCGGCTCTGTTCCGGTTTCTTCGGCTCAAACCAGCGTGGGTCAGTTTACCGATACTGTTCGTTGGGAGAACCATACCTTGTTTTCAACTCATGAGTTCAGATATCGTCCGGGTTTGTTTCGCAGTTTGCTGCAAATGAAAAGCGGAGACCTTTACCGCCTCGATGATGCGCGGCATACTTTCGATGCATTTAACCGGTTACGTCAGTTCCGGTTTATCGATATTCAGTTTAGCGAGCCCACATTTTCTGCAGACACGAACCTGCTCGATAGCCATATCCGCCTCGCACCATTAAGCAAACAAGCCATTTCATTTGATATTGAAGGAACCAACACTTCGGGGAATTTGGGTGTTGCCGGAAATGTGAACTACCAGCACCGCAACATGTTCAGGGGTGCAGAAGTGTTGCAGATGAATGTGAAAGGCGCCATGGAGAGGCAACAGCGTACCAATGAAAATGTTACCGAATATTTCAATACACGCGAGGTAGGCTCAGAAATCAGTCTTACAATTCCCAAAATAATGGGGCCCAAACAACTGGTGAATGCTTTCTGGAATTTACTTCCGAAAACCGTTTTTACGGTGGGTTACAATTTCCAGCGCCGGCCCGAATATACCCGGACCATTTCCAGTTTGAAGTTCGGATACGACTGGATGACATCGGAATACCACAAACACACCTGGAACCTGCTGGATTTTAACATGGTTAACCTCTATCAGTTCGACCCCGGTTTTATTGAGCTGATTAAAGACCTTTACATTAAAAGCAGTTTTACCGATCACCTGATTCTGGCATCAAATTATTCTTTTGTGTACAATACGCAGAGGCTGGGTGCCTTAAGTAATTACAGCTATTTAAGATTTAATGTTGAGTCGGCAGGAAATTTACTTTATTTATTTTCGGAGACCTTAGACCGCAGGTTAACACAGGTTGTTGACACCATTGGTCCGGGAACATCCGAATTTTATACTCTTTTCAATACCCGTTTTGCCCAATATGTGAAATCAGATTTGGAGTTTCGTTATGGTTATATCATCGATAAATACAACGCAGTTGTTGGCAGGGCTTTTTTAGGCGTTGGACTTCCTTATGGAAATTTCGATGTGCTGCCGTTTGAAAAGAAGTATTTTACCGGCGGGGCAAACGGAATCAGAGCCTGGCAGGTACGCTCTCTGGGGCCGGGAACATACAGAGCGCCCGGGAATGCGTATCCAAACCAGTCGTCTGATATTAAGCTGGAAGCCAACCTGGAATACCGTTTTAAATTGATTAGTTTTTTGGAGGGAGCGTTGTTCTTTGATGCCGGTAACATTTGGGCCATAAACGAAAAGGATAACCGTCCGGGAGCTCAGTTTAAGCTGAACGAGTTTTACAAGCAGATTGCTTTTGGCACCGGCACCGGGTTTCGTTTCGATTTTAGTTATTTCATTTTCAGGCTCGATTTGGGAATGAAACTGAGAGATCCTTCACAGGCTGCTGACAATGGCTGGATTATTGGTCACAGAAAATATACCGGCGACGATTTTAATTTTTC
>CAZCPH010000067.1:0-11369 GCA_964500105.1 uncultured Mariniphaga sp.
ACCGAAAATCCTAGTATTAAAACTGTTGCCCTGAAGTTCATCTCCAAACCGGTTAAAAGCGCCTCGAAAACTGTCAATCCCTGCTTTTTTGTAAAAAGAAATGCGGTGAGCATGGTTATAAATACAAAAAACATCCAGAATTTGGGTTTCGACAACTGCCTGAGTGCTCTTTTGTAGCGGGCAATCCAAACCGCTGCAATTACCGGAACTGCAATAATCCAGATTTTCCAGTCTGCCAGACTGATTAAAAGCAGACCGGCAATAATCAGCATAAAATTGATGGTCAGCCAAACCAGCGAATACCGGAATGGATGTTTGGCGTTATTTTTTTTGAAAGTGAAAGGATTGGCATATTTTTCCGGGTTAAATTCCAGCGGTTTGGAAACCAGTTTCTGTCCCGTTCGAATTCCGGTTACGGCTGCTGTCAGCCCGATTAAAACATAAACCGAAAGAAGCATGAAAAGGGGAACCCAAAGGGTGTTGAAATGTAAATTCAGCTGCCGTTCGGTATATTCCATCAGGTTTTTGTACAGGTCAACGATGTTAAACCCGTAGAAAATAAGGAAGTTGAAAATTTTTTGTGCAAAACTCCATGAAACAGCCAGAACTGAACCGGTGATAAATCCCACATAGTTTCTACCCAGCAAGCGCACCGAAATTTCGAGCAGCAACGCTTCGGCAAAAATGGCAATCATTGGTCCGAAAATCACGGCGCTGGGTGAGAGCGTTTTCATTAACGCACAAATAAGGCCGGCACGCCAGAATATGCCTTTTTCTTTCCACAAATAGGCGGCTGAAATGAGAATGACCAAACCGATTGCCGTTAAAAGACTTCCCGAAAATGGAATTTTCAGGTTGTGCAAAAAACTGCCCAGCACAATCTCCGATGATGCCCAAACCGTGCCAATCACCGAAGATTTCAGCCATTTTTCGTTTAAGCGGATTTTGTCACTCATTTATAATGCAGATTTTTTCAGCACAATAGTTAAACAGGTGGTAGCCGGTGCCGCCTTCACATACCACTTTCAACATCAGTTCCGGGTCGGTTATTTTTAAGGCGCCAATTACATTTACCCCCTTTGAAAACAGCACATCGGGAATAAAACTGCTCGATGGGCCGGTTACAACCAACTGTGTTCCGGGTTTAATTGCCTTCAGCAGGTTTTCAAACGTCTTGTTCACCAAAGTAAGTCCGGTAATGATTACGGTATCGGAAACAGGCAAAACTTTTGCGTATTCTTGCGCCGGAGTATAATATTTCCGGTGTTTTTCGGCCAATGCTTCCTCATTGAATTCCAGCACAAAAAGCCGGTTGTTGGTTTGGGAAATGCGCCGGATGTACGATTGAAACGCACCCACAATGGTTATGGTTTGCGGCTCGTTTAAGTCGATTAAATCGATGGGGTCTGTATTTTTTAAGACGGTGTAATCCGAATTTTCAATGATTCCTGAAGAAATTGCATTTAAAGTGGCTACTTTCAACGATTCAATCAGGCTTCCTTTTTTTGACGTTTCCAGCAATTCCAGCACTTTTTTCCCTGAAATATTATTCGGTGTAAAATCGCCAAAATCGCGGTCTTCTTTTTTGCGATGAATTTCTTCGTTTTGTGGGACCAGGGTTCCTGCAACACCGGCGTTTCCGTCGGAAAGTGTGACCGCCGTCATAAACACACCCACGCGTACATCGGCTATTGCCAGGGTTTTTATGTATTCGCGATGACGATTTTTCAACACATTTATGGTTTCATCTAAAATCATCCCCATTTTTTTTCCTGCAGGTAAAATAACAGGTTTTTATTTAATTGACCATTTTTTATTAATTTCGAATGCAAAACTTTTTTTAATTTTCGGATTGACTGAGAAAATCAGAAAATAGCTGTTTCAGGAAAAAACAGATTAAAGCCAAAAAATCATTGCCGATGGAAGAAATACTGAGCCTTAAAAATAATTATGCCGAACTGGTTGAATTCATTGAAAAGAAGCAGCCGTGTGTTTTGGCTACGGTATCTTCAACAACAGGTTCGGCGCCCCAAGTTCCCGGCAGTTCAGCAGTTATCGGAAAAGATGGTTTGATCGCAGGAACTGTTGGCGGAGGAAGGGTTGAGTTTAATATACTTAAGCAGGCTAAAAAAGCACTTTCAACAAAAAAGTCAGGCTATTTTCATTTCAGCTTGAACGATGATTTAACCGACGAAGATTCTTCCATTTGCGGCGGGAATATGAATATTTTTATCGACGCTGCACCCGAAAACCATCTCGATGTTTTCAAGGCTTTAACCAAATCGATTAGCAACCGAATTTCCGGTATCCTGGTTTCATTGTTAAAATCGAATGCTTCGGGAGATATGGACTTGGAGCGGTTTTGGGTAACTGCCCAAAATCTTGGTGAAGTGTCCGGAAAATTGCACAAGGATGTGATTCGGAAAACGGAGGAAATGCTTCTGGTGCCCAAAGCTGGTTGTTTTAGTGTAATTGTTGAACATACCTCGCCTGAATTTGAAGACAACTATGCTTTTTTGGAGTGTGTGGTTCCGTTACCGCAACTTATTATCGCCGGTGCTGGTCATGTGGGAAAAGCATTGGCAAACATGGGAAAACTGCTCGATTTTGAAGTAACAGTTTGGGACGACCGCCCTGAATTCGCCAATGAGGAGAATCTTCCGGCAGCCGACCACATTCTTTGTGGAGAAATGGAAAAGGCGTTGGGCAAAATTGTTCCCGCACGCGATACATTTATTGTAATTGTTACCCGCGGACACAACAACGACAGCGAAGTGCTGAAACATTTTATCAGCTCCGGCGCCGGTTACATTGGCATGATGGGAAGCCGCAAAAAGGTGGTCCAGATTCGCGGACATTTTCTTAAAAACGGCTGGGCAACGCAGGAACAGTGGGAAAAAGTTTATACGCCAATTGGTTTACCCATTCAATCGAAAACCGTTCAGGAAATTGCAGTAAGTATAGCCGCACAACTGGTGCAAGTGCGTTCACAGTTAAACAAAGCCGATGGTTAATGTTTGGGCCATAATTCTGGCAGCAGGTAAATCCACGCGCATGAAAAAACAAAAGCTGCTTTTACCGTTCAACGGAAAAACCATCATTGAAACGGTAATCAGCAACAGTATGCAGGTGTTTGGAGAAAAAATTCTGGTTGTGCTTGGTTCACATCATGAAGAAATAAAAAAACAAATCGAAAGATTGCCCGTAAAAACCTGTATAAATGAAAATTACCCGGATGGAATGCTGTCGTCGGTAATTTGCGGCTTTCAGGCATTGCCTGAGGAAGCCGTTGCAGCCATGTTGTTTTTGGGCGATCAGCCACAGATTCCGTCCGGTGTTGGACGAGCGGTTTTAGACAAATGGAGGCAGTCAGAGAAGGGGATTGTTATTCCTGTAAGTGGCGGAAGAAGAGGCCATCCGGTGCTGATTGAGCGAAAATACAAACCGGAAATTGAACGCCTCGATTCTGATAAAGGCCTTCGGCAACTGATGGAAAAATTTAGCAGCGATGTGGCGGAAGTCGAGTCTGCCAGGTCCGAAATACTTAGGGATATCGACACTCCTGAGGAATATTTAAGAGAAATCAATAAAAAGGAATGAATATGGAAAAAAAAGTTCAGTTTGAACTCAATGGGAAGAAAGTGGAAGTTGCGTTTGAAGAAAACCAGACACTGCTCTGGGCACTGCGCACCCACTTTAAATTAACCGGCACCAAATACGGCTGCGGTCTGGGTTACTGCGGTTCTTGTACCGTACTCTGGGATGGCGATCCGGTGAGGTCGTGTGGCATATTTCTGGAAGACGTTCAGGATGCCCGGATTACAACCATCGAAGGTCTGGTTAAAAACGGTGAATTACATCCTGTGCAACAGGCTTTTGTGGAGAATGATGCCATGCAGTGCGGATTTTGCACGCCCGGCATGATTATGAATGCAGTGGGGCTCCTCAACCAGAATCCGGAACCCACACGCGAAGAAATAATTGCAGGAATGGAAGATAACCTTTGCCGTTGCGGAGCACATACACGGATTATTGACGCAGTTTCATCGGCATCTAAAGCAATGAAAGGAGAACCAAAATTATGAAAGCAGACAAAATCAATCAATACTATTTTGACGATTTTAATACACCACCGGTGAAATTCGACAGACGGGAGTTTCTGAACAGGTTGGGCGGTGGAATCATCATCGTTTTTTCGCTGAGCCAGCTGGCTTTCACCAAAGCTCTCAGGGGAGGTGACGATGAATATCCGGAATTTAATGCCTACCTGAGGGTGCGTGAAGATGGTTTTGTGGACTGTTTTTCCGGAAAAATTGAAATGGGGCAGGGCATCAATACCTCGCTGGCACAAGTGTTGGCCGATGAGCTTGAAGTGAGTCTCGATCGCGTGAATATGATTATGGGCGATACTGACCTGGTTCCTTACGATGCCGGAACCTGGGGCTCTATGACCACCCGTTTCCACGATCCGCTGATTCGGGCTGCCGCCGCCGAAGCGCGATTGGTGTTAATTGAGCTGGCTGCAGAGAAACTGGATGTGCCTGCCGGGCAGCTTGAAGCCACAAACGGGAAAGTGGTTGTGAAATCCGATAAATCAAAATTTGTAACCTACGAAGAGCTTACCAACGGAAAGAAAATTGTTCGGGGATTGAGCGAAAAACCTGTGATTAAAAAATCGGGTGAATTTGATGTAATCGGGAAATCGTTTCTGCGCAGAGACGGTGTGGAAAAAGCTACCGGAAAAGCTTTGTATTCAGCAGATATTCAGCTTCCCGGAATGCTTTATGCGAAAATTGTGCGTCCTCCGGCTCACGGGTCAAAACTGATTTCTGTAAAAACTTCAGAGGCCGAAGCAATGCCGGGTGTAAAACTGCTCAGGGAAGACGATTTTATTGTTGTTCTTCATGCCCATCCGGAAATGGCTGAAAAAGCGATGAATGCCATCAAAACAGAATGGGAGATTCCACCATCGAAAGCTGATGATGAAACTATTTTTGCTCACATTTTGAGAACAGCTACCGATGGCAGGGAAAGACACAGTGGCGGAGACCTTGAGCAAGGGAAAAAAGAAGCCGATATTCTTTTTGATGAAGAGTACCACGACGGCTACAAAGCTCACGCCTCCATTGAAACGCATACAGCTACTGCAGTATTTGAAGACGGAAAGATTACCATGTGGGCGTCGTCGCAAACACCGTTTGGAACCCGGCAGGAGATTTCGGAACAACTGAAACTGCCGCTGGAAAAGGTGCATTTAAAGCAAATTTTTCTGGGTGGCGGATTTGGCGGGAAAATATATAACCAACAGGCTGTTGAGGCTGCGCGTATTGCAAAGATGGTGGAAGGAACACCCATTCAGCTGATGTGGACCCGCAAGGAAGAATTTATGTACGACAGGTTTAGTCCGGCTGCTGTGGTAAAAATAAGTTCAGGCATTACAAAAGAAGGAAAAATTACCTTTATGAATTTCGACGCGTATTGTTCGGGTGCGCGCGGAACCGATCCGTTTTATAATATTCCTCACCACAAAACAACCACATTTGAAGGCCAGGATGTGCATCCGTTCTATACCGGTGCCTGGCGTGCGCCCGGAAATCCGACCAACACTTTTGCACGCGAAGTGCATTTTGATGTGATGGCACACAAAATCGGGATGGACCCACTGGAGTTTCGTATGAAAAACATTGGAGACAACAGGGCTAAACGCTCCATGGAAGTTGCTGCCAGACAGTTTGGCTGGGATACGGTAAATCTGCCTGAAGGACATGGCAAGGGCATGGCACTGGGAATAGATGCCGGAACCTACGTTACCATTATGGTGGAAGTGAAAGTAGATAAAACCACCGGCCATGTAAAAGTTTTGCGGGCCGTGGTTGGACAGGATATGGGGCAGGTAATAAATCCGCAGGGAACCGATATTCAGGCAGAAGGTTGTGTGAACATGGGACTGGGATATTCACTTACCGAAGAAGTTAAATTTGACTGGGGAACTGTGAAAAATCAGAATTTTGCAGACTTTCAGCTGCCGGTTTTTTCTATGATTCCTGAAAAAATTGAATCGGTTACGGTTGATGCCATGGACGAACCGCCACAAGGCGGAGGAGAACCGGCGATTGTTTCTGTTGGTGGTGCCATTGCCAATGCCGTTTTCGATGCTTGTGGCGCACGGGTTCACCGAATGCCGCTCACTCCGCAGCGAATTCTGGAAGCCATGAAGAAAGGTTGAGACTGAACTGATATTCAATTGTAGTTCATTGGAACAACCTCTTTTTTAAAATTCCGGCAGACGAATTCAGCTTTCCAGGAAGCTGGATTCGTTTGTTTGTTTATAAGTGGGGTGTATTTTCTTCTTTGCGGAGAACAATTGAAATATTTTTCTGCAAAAAAATGTTGTTGGCGATGGAGATTTTTTCTTTGTCTTCGGTTTTTATATGCACAAAAAAGAAAGTAATATCGTTGATGATCCCTTCAATTATGAAATCTTTCTCGATGATTTTGATGTGATCGCCAATTTTCAGCGGATGGTTAAAAAACAGAATCAGCCCGGCTGTGATGTTGGAGAGCAGTGACCATTGGGCAACAAATGCAATACCCAAAACTGCCATAGCTGACGAGATAAACACTGCCATTTGCGATTGTTTTACACCCCAAATGGCCGAGATAAAAACAATGGCTACAATTGACAGCAAAAAATTGATAATCCGGATTGTAAGTTTTCTGCGTTGCGCCGTAAAGGTGAATTTTTTCAGAATGCTTTTAACAACCTTTCTTGTAAAAAGGTGAGCGGCAACCAGGGCTGCCAGAACAATGCCTGTTTGAATGAATTTTAAAGTCTGAATGTCCATAGCATTATTTTAATTTGTTGAACGCAAAAGTAATACTGAAATAGGTTGTTTTTCTAAAAGGAACAATTTGGAGCTGTTGAAATAACAATTCGGTTAAACGACTCCCGGAATGCTAATCCCTTTAATTTTCCGATACAAATCGAGAGCAAAAACATCGGTCATGCCCGATATGAAATCTACCGCCGATTGAATTTTATGATAAAGGTTTTCGCTTTGCGGCTGGTATTGCTGCGGGAGCAACGACAGAATTTTTTTGTTGTATCTGTTTTCTGAATGAACCACTGCGCCAACGAACTCTTCCAGCAGGGTACCAATAATTTTAAATCCGGCAATTTCAATTTCAACCACGGTGCGGTGGGCGTACACTTCAGAAAAAGATATTTCTTTAACCTTTTTCATGGCAGTTGCCTGACTGTTTTTCAGGGAGCCCACCAAACTGCCTTTAAAATTTCCGGTTAAAATATTCTGGTAGTTTTCTTCAAAAATCTGTGTGCTTTTATGTATCAACTGGCCAATGACTCCGGCCCGCAAATAGCTTATTTGTTCGTTTTTGTCTGATAATCTGGCCAAAGTTTCGCCGATGCTTTTCAACGCAATTCGATCTTCATCAGAATCGTAAAAATTCAGGAAAAGCTCCCGCACCTGCTCATAACTGAGAATTCCCAGCTTGCAGGCATCTTCCAGGTCCATAATCTGGTAGCAAATATCGTCTGCAGCTTCCACCAGATAAACCAGCGGGTAACGCTGAAAAGAAAACGTTTCATCTGAAATTTGGGGGATTTGCAGTTCCGTTGCAATTTTTTTGTAATCTTCCTTTTCAGACTGAAAAAAGCCAAATTTTTGTTTGGTAGCCAGCGGCGATTCAAAAGGGTACTTTACAATGCTGGCCAGAGTAGGATAGGTGAGAGCAAAACCGCCGGGTCGTTTTCCGTTAAACTGGTGCGTGAGAATACGCAAGGCATTGGCGTTCCCGTCGAACCGCACAAAGTCGCTCCATTCAGCCGGGCTCAACTGGTTCTGAAACTCTTTTCCTGCACCGTTTTGAAAAAAGTTTGAGATAGCCGATTCACCCGAATGCCCGAATGGCGGGTTACCCAGATCGTGGGCCAGGCAAGCTGCCGAAACAATGGTGCCGATTTCCTGAATGAACAGGTTTTGTAGGTTTTCTGCTGCCAGTTTTTCCGAAAGCAGGTTCCCCAGCGAACGTCCCACGCTTGCAACTTCCAGGCTGTGGGTCAGGCGGTTGTGTACAAAAATATGCTCGGGAAGCGGAAAAACCTGCGTTTTATTCTGCATTCTTCTGAATGGCGAAGAAAAAATAATCCGGTCGTAATCGCGCTGAAATTGCGTCCGGTCTTCCGGCCTGCTCGAAGCTTTCCACTCTTCCATACCCAGGCGTTTGGCTGATAATAACTGATTCCAGTTCATATTTAGTTTCATAAAGTATATGTCGAATATTTTTTTACTTCCCGGGCCAGCTCTTTGGCCTTGTTTCCGGTAATCTCATCCAGTTTTTTCCAAAACCGGTCGCCGTGGTCTTTTACTTCGGTGTGAACCAGTTCGTGCAATAAAATATAATCGATCAGATGGTCGGGAAGTTTCATCATTTGCAGGTTTAAACTTATGTTATTTGCAGATGAGCAGCTTCCCCAGTTTCGTTTGTTATTGCGTATGGTGACTTTGTTGTAGCTGAATCTGTGTTTCATGGCCAGCTCCTTTAAGCGCGGAGGCAACAGCAGGTGTGCTTCAACCCGGTAAATGCGGGTGAGTGTCTGTTCTACAGCAAACCGTGAGCGTTCAGAATTGAAATCCTGAACAAAAATAACAACATCATCCTTTTTAACGTTCACGCTGCCATTTGTACTGCCTTTGCTTAAGCTAACCGTATGCAATTTTGTTTTTGTGAAAAAACCTTCGTTTAGGGGTTTTTGCTGTATTGTGGTTTTTTCCAGTTGTTTTCTGATCCATGCCTCATTTCGGGCCAGAAAAGTTAAAACTTCGCGATCCGAAACAAAAAAAGGAAAAGAAATTAGTACCGATTTGTCGGGTTTTACACTAATTTTCATATTTTTCGAACGCCGGTTGCGAAAAAAAGTAACCGGACCGATGTTTTCGAAATGAACTACTTTGACTGGCATTCGTTTAATTAAAAATAAAACCAAAGATACCACATTATGGAACAGAACAAAAAAATGGAAGTTTTCTCCAACCTGACCAAACAAGTCACAATAATGACAGTTGAGGAGAAAGTTATGCCGGGCAGCCTGGTTTTTGAAGCAATGAACCAGTTTCCGGGGTATTATCACGAAACGCCAACAAAACCGGAGCCTATTTACCTTTATCTGGTACTCGACAGACAGTATCCGCTTGAAGAAGTGCTGCGTGCTTCCCAAAACATTGAAAAAGAGTACAACTGGAATTTCGATTCGGGAAAAGGTTACATGCTCATCGGTTCGCAGTTGCTCAACGTAATCAGGTTGAGGCACCTTGCTGAAATCGATTTGGTGGAAAAAATCCAGGAGGCCTACCAAAAGCAGGGTATAAACTTTTTAATGAATAAAAAGCTCAACGGAAAACTGGAAGCCGAAGTGAAAATTGTCAAATTTCTGAATTTGATAAAGTTGGGCGAAGGGATTTACGTTGAAGAAAAAGACGATAACTTTGGCTACATAGAAATTCCGAAGTATTTGAAACCAGCTGCCTTTATAAAAGTAACCATGGATGTAAAATACAACTGGGACGGTCATGAGTTTGATGCAGCATCGGGCTCGTTTTTCAAAGATGGCAAACTGGTGGAGTTTGTGCGGATTTTATCCAATAAAATCGATGCCGGCTATTTAATTAAAATCAGAAATTTGTATCTGGAAAAAATACGTTAGCTGTTACTCCCGAAATTGAAGGATTTTTTTAATTTTGACCCCTCAGTAAGCAAAACTCTTTTCGAAAAAATTGAGTTTTGTTTGCTTTTTTTGCCTTAACCAACTGAAAAAGACCATGTGGAAAAACAAGAGCTTTCGTGTTTTAATCCTTATTTTTTTGGGAGTTGCTTTGGTAGCGGGTGCAGTTTATGTTTATAAGCTGTCTTTGCCTGGTACCATAAAGCAAAATAGTCTGGTTACTGAAGTTGTTGACCGGGGACCGGTTATGCATTCGGTGCATGCAACGGGAGTTGTTGACTCTGAAAATGAGGTGCTTATATTGAGCCCCGGCCCTGGCATTATAAAAAGCATTCTGGCTGAACCGGGAAGCCGGGTGAAAATGGGAGATATTATACTGCAGCTGAATACTGAAGGAGTGACAGACGCCATTGAAAGTATAAAAGATCAGCTAGAAGTACGAAAAAACAGCCTGGAAAGAACAAGACTGAATGCCCAGAGTACGCGCCTCGACCTCGATTACAACGAAGAGGTTAAAAAACTGAGAATTGCATCGTTAAAGTCACAACTGGCCGACCAGCAACAGTTGCTGGAAGTTGGGGGTATTTCACCGGCCAGAATCGACCAGACCAGGCAGGAAATCACACTGGCAGAAAAAGATCTTGAAACTTTGGTGGAAAGAAACTCAATCAGGCTTAAACAACTCAAAGCCGAGGAGGAAGGTCTGTTGCTGCAAATCAGGATGCAGGAGAAAGAGCTGGAAGACAGGCAGAACCTGCTTCAGAAGATGAGTATCCGGGCGCCCTCGTCAGGTATTATCCTGTCCATTTCGGGAAAAGCTGGCGAAAAGGTGAATACCGATAACTTGCTCGTGCGAATGTCGGACCTCACATCGTTTAAAATTACCGGATCGGTTGAAGAGCAACATGCCGTGCAATTGAAAACGGGAAACAAAGTGCTGGTAAATCTGGGCGATGAACATTTGGAAGGAACCGTTGGCAACATCACGCCAATGGTAGAAAATCAAAAAATTCAGTTTAACGTTCATCTTCAGGAGTCCAGCCATCCAAAGCTTATTGCTAATCAACAGGTTGAAATACAAATTATTGTTAACTCCAAAGAAGATGCAGTCCGGATTAAGAAAATACCGGAATTTGAAACCGGCGTAAAGCATAAAATGTTTGTGGTTGAGGGAGGTAAGGCCGTGAAAAAAGAATTCACACTTGGAATTATCGGAAACGAGTATTGTGAAATTCTTTCAGGGCTGAATGAGGGCGATGTTTTGATAACCGCCGGACTGAATGCCCCCCGGCAGGCAGACGAAATTGAACTGGAAAAATAGACCCGAGAAAATGAGAAAGATTTTTTTACTGGTATTGGCGGGTTTAAATCTTTTTGTAAGCCCGGTAAACTCCCAAAATGACACAATCGCAAGTATTTTAACTCTCGAAGATGTCATTGATATGGCCCTTACACATTCACCAACCTCAAAATATATTCAGAACCAGAATGTAAATTATTTTTGGCGTTACCGGAATTTCAAAACGCGCTTCAGACCACAATTAACGCTCTCGGGCGATTTACCCAACTATACACACGCTTCACACGGGGCGGGGGACAGGCAGGTTAACCTGTCCCCCCCGCCCTC
>CAZCPH010000068.1:0-11335 GCA_964500105.1 uncultured Mariniphaga sp.
TGCAGAGCATTAAAAGAGCAACCATTAACGGATTTAATGAAGTGGTTCAAACCATTAAAGGTGTTGAGAAACAATTTCCCGAACAGGAACATTTTATTTCCCTGGTCAGTTTCAATGGTCTTGGTATTAAAGAAATTCTGTTCAATGAACCCGTCAAACATCTGAAAGAAATTGACGAAAAGAAGTATCAACCTGATTCATCCACACCACTTTACGACGCGATGGGTTTCAGTATAATTAAGCTCAAAAGAACATTGGATAGCATTCCTGAATCTAAGGTTTTGGTGACCATTTTAACAGATGGAGAGGAAAATGCTTCAAAAGAATACAACGGGAATTCCATTAAAAAACTGGTGGCTGAAATGAAACAAAAAGGCTGGGCATTCACTTATATCGGGGCTAACCACGATGTTGAAAAATTTGCCATGTCGATATCTATTACCAATACAATGACATTTAGTGCCAATGAAGCTGACATGTCTGCCATGTTTGCAAAGGAAAAAAATGCCAGGGTCAGGTATAGTCAGAAAATCAGGAACAAAGAAAATACGGATAAGGATTTTTATAAAGATGATGACGATGAAAAGCTGATTTAAGTTTTTAAGGTTACTGTTATGAAGAATTTAACCCTGTATATCAGGCAGATTTATTTTGATCAGAAACTGTTCGGTGAAAAGAAATCTGAATTGTGTGCTGTTGTGCCCAATAACATTCCAGAACAGGGGCCGGAAAACCGAAACCGCTGGATCACGGAAACAAAGGATTCTTTTTCATAAGAATTACAGAGAAACACCGACTTGTTTATTCCATTGATGAGGAAAAAATTACGGTGTTGGTTATTACCGCTTCCGGGCTTTATCGCGACAGGTAAATTTTCGTCAGGGTATTTACATTTTTTGAGATAGTAATGAGAATTGAAAAAATCACAAATAACAAAAAGCAATTTCTTGATTTACTGTTGTTAGCAGACGAACAGGAGGATATGATTGACAGATATTTGGAAAGTGGCGATATGTTTGCACTATACGATGATGACCTGAAGACTGTTTGTGTTGTTGCAGCAATAGACAAAGAAACCTGCGAATTGAAAAACATAGCAACAGATAAAAAATATCAGGGTAAAGGATATGCAAAGGCTCTGATAAATTTTATATCAGATTATTACAGAGACAACTACAAAGCAATGCTTGTAGGAACAGGCGAAACTCCGAAAATCTTGTCATTTTATAAAAGTTGCGGATTTGAAAAATCTCATTTAATCAGGAATTTTTTTACCGATAATTATGACCACCCAATGTTTGAAGAAGGAATACAACTTATTGACATGGTTTATCTGAAGAAAAAATTATAATTACCTGTTGCAAATGTGAAATTTAGCAAACGGTTGGTTTCGTCATAATTTGAGCCATCAAAAAAATGTACCCTTTTTTTAATGCTCTTCAAGGTCTGAGAAGTTGCGAACAGAAGCGGTAATGTTAAACACCATGAGTTAAAATTTTGAGCGACCTTTTTAAAAAATCGTATTAATTTTACAGGAAAATAAGGAGAAGTAGATTTGCCATGAGAATTAAGCATTTGCTGTACATATTATTTGTAATTCCGGTTATTGTTCATGGGCAATACCCCTTAGATTCGTTGCTGCTTGAGCTTGATGATGCGATAAAGAAAAACGAGATCTATACTATGCAAAAAGAGCGACGTATAGAAGGTTTAAAAGACAGGTTAAGTGAAGTTCAAAACAATACGGTCGAAGAGTATAACCTGAACGCAATGCTTTTTGAAGAATACCGTCCATATATACTGGATTCAGCAATCTATTACAAGAACCAGAATATCGAATTAGCTGAGCTGTTGAAAGACACCGGACTTTTGTTTCAAAGCAAGTTGCATCTGGCTTATTTGATGGCTTCAACCGGGATGTACAAAGAAGCTGCAGATATGATAAGTTTAATTCAAAGAAGTGACCTCCCCGACAGTTTAATCATCGATTATTACGATACCTACAGGCATGTTTATTCAGAATTGGCTTATTATACACAAAACAGCAGAATGGCTCAGCGGTATTGGGAAATATCAAATCAGTACAGTGATTCTTTGAATAATACACTTACTCCGGATGACGAGTTGTACTATTCAATAAAAGAAGCAGATTTGCGAAATGCCGGAAGCTTTGAAGAAGCCCTTGAAATAAACAACATCAGTTTGAAGAAAAGCGAAGTGGGGACACGTGCATTTGCCATTGCTTGCTATAACCGGTCTTTCACTTATCGACAAGCGGGAGATAGGGAAGGTGAGAAGTATTATTTGGCACTTTCAGCGTTGTCCGATATTACCTCATCAACTAAAGACCATGCCTCACTCTGGATGTTGGCTGAAATTCTGTATGGTGAAGGCGAAATGGAACGTGCGCACAACTATATTCGTTTTTCCTGGAATGAAACAGTTGTATTCAATGCGCGCCTCAGGAGTTTGCAAAGTGCGGTAATACTTTCGCTGATTGACATGACCTACCAGGCAACAGTGGAAAGAAAGAATCTGCAACTTCAACGCTATCTTATTGTGATCAGCGCATTGGTTGTTTTGTTGGCCGGTGCACTCATTTACATTTACAGTCAGATGAAACGTCTGACAGCAGCGCGGAGGAACCTGCAGGAGGCAAACGAAAATCTTAAAAAACTGAACATTGAGCTGGAGCAGGTAAACAGTAAGTTGCACGCTGCAAACAGTGATCTTTCTGAATCAAATTTGATTAAAGAGCAGTATATCGGACATTTCATTGAACTCTGTTCTACCTATATTGATAAATTAGATGGCTTCAGAAGAATGGTAAATAAGAAGGTAACAGCCGGACAAATTGCTGAACTTCTTGGCGTGATTCGTTCACAGGATATGATGGACGGCGAAATAGAGGAGTTGTACCGGAATTTTGACAAAGCTTTCCTTCAAATTTTCCCCCATTTTGTGGAGAAGGTTAATGAACTTTTTGTAGAAGAAGAAAAGATTGAGCTGAAAAAGGATGAGTTGTTAAATGTAGAGATGAGAATTCTGGCATTAATCCGTCTCGGTATTAAAAACAGCTCACAAATAGCCGATTTTTTGCGTTATTCAGTGAATACGATATATAACTACCGGGCCAAAATAAAAAGCAAAACCATTTACCGCGATGATTTTGAAGAGATGATAATGACAATCCGGTAAACTGATAAAAGTCAAATTTTCAATAGCTGGCAGTAAAACTTCAGTTTCTTTTTCGTGTCTTTTTTTTCCACTTTTTTTAGCAATCGTTCCTATGTCAATGGTTTGTATATAAGTAAATTAAATCTGTTTTTCGTATTGGGTGTTCCACTTTGTTTTTACACCATTCGGAGCGCGGGAATGTTCTGGGTATATTTGTAGTCTTTGCGAGTTTATACATCTTAAAAACAGAGACCAAATAATAAGTATTATCTATGAGAACAATTTTTTTTAAACTGAAAATTCCTCTTGTTTATGGGTTGTTACTTTTAGGCTTTAACCTGATGGTTACAGCTCAAAATTCCATAAACGTGAGCGGTGTGGTAACCGATGCCTTGGGCGAACCGTTACCAGGTGTAAATATTGTTGTTAAAGGAACGTTACAGGGTGTAATTACTGACTTTGATGGCAATTATCAGATTGAAGTTCAAAGCAACGATGCTGTTTTGGTATTTTCCTACATTGGATTTACCACATCAGAAATTACTGTTGGAACCCGTCGGGAGATCAATGTGGTCTTGGAAGAAGATCAAAAACTAATTGATGAAGTGCTGGTTATAGGCTATGGAACTGTAACCAGAAAAGATGTTACCACAGCTGTTTCAAGTGTGTCTGTACAGGATTTGGATGAACGGCCTATTGTTTCAGCCGCCCAGGCTATTCAGGGGAAAGCGGCCGGTGTTAACGTTTATCGTCCCAGTGGGGCACCTGGTGCAGGAATGGTTGTGCGAGTGAGGGGGGCTACCTCATTTAACGGCAGCAACGATCCGCTTTATGTTGTCGATGGCGTACCGGTTGACAACATCAACTTCCTTTCCCCAATGGATATTGCCAACATCCAGATTCTTAAAGATGCTTCTTCGGCAGCCATTTACGGTTCACGCGCTGCAAACGGTGTTGTCCTCATCACGACCAAACAGGCTGGTACAGGAGCAAAAGTTTCGGCAAACGTTCAGTATGGTGTAAACCAGGTTGCCAATCAAATCAAGTCGTTAAACGCTTCGCAATACAAGGATTTAATGGACGAACTGAGACCAGGTGCTATTCCTGCTGGCACTACCGACAGAACTGACTGGTTCAACGAAGTGTACGGCACCGGAATTACCCAAAACTACCAGTTGCAGGTATCTGATGGAAATGAAAAAACACGTTATTTTATATCCGGAGGTTTTCTCGATGAGAAAGGAATCCTGAGTTCAACCTACTTTCGGCGGTATAATTTCAGGAGTAATGTGGAAAGTCAGGTACGCGACTGGCTAAAATTTGGATTGAATACATCGTATTCTGATAACTCAAACAATGGAATTACCACCGGACAGGGTTCAAACCGCGGAGGTGTGGTTCTGGCTGTGGTGAATCTGCCCACTGCTTCTAATATTGTGGATGAAAACACAGGATTGTACAACCGTGTGTTTTTCGGGCAGAACATTACCAATCCAATCGAATCGATCGAAAATAATAAGAATAACCAAAATCATGAAACCCGGTTAATCGCGTCGGGTAGTGGTACCATTACGTTTCTACCCGAGTTGGATTTGAAATCGTCTTTCACTTTAGACCGCAGGAATGGAAAAGTTACAGGCTTCACGCCACCGGTACATGGTGCTGACCGAAACGACTGGGGAAATGCCTGGGATACCCGCAGTATGAATACACTTTTAGTGTTCGATAATGTGCTAACTTATAAGAACACCTTTGCAGAGCACCACAATTTTGAAGGAATGGTGGGTTCTTCCTGGACAGATTCACAATGGTCGCAAAGCTACATAAACGGATCGCATTTCAAAGACGACTATATCCATACGCTGAACGCGGCAAATAAGATTGCATGGAACAATACCGGCTCAAGCGCTTCGGCCTGGGGAATCATGTCGTATTTCGGACGACTTTCGTACAATTATCAGAGCAAGTATCTTTTTACGGTGAATGTTCGTCAGGATGGTTCATCCAAATTACATCCGGACCACCGTTGGGGAACATTTCCATCTGCATCAGCGGCATGGCGTTTATCATCTGAAAGTTTTATGGAAGATTTTACCTGGCTGGACGACCTGAAAATCAGGGGTGGCTGGGGACAAACCGGAAACCAGTCAGGAGTTGGAGACTATGCTTACTTGCAACGGTACAATATCAGCCGCCAGCCCTGGTTCGAAACAGGCAGGGAAGATGCAGTGCCGCTTATTACACAGGCAAACCTTCGTACGCAAGACCTGACCTGGGAAACAACCACACAGTTCAATGTTGGTTTGGACGCAACGATGTTCAGCGACAGGTTGACCCTGGCTATGGATTATTATTCAAAATACACAACCGACATGTTAATGCATGTTTCGTTACCGGCAGGTGCAGCTGCTGCAAGTAGTATTGTGAGAAATGAAGGCGAAATGCTGAACCGTGGTTTTGAATTTTCGTCCAGTTCACGGAATTTCACCGGTGTTTTTACCTGGAATACAGATTTTAATATTTCATTTAACAAGAATGAGTTGAAAAGCCTTGAATTACAGCAGATTTACTATGATGCTGAAACCACAGATGCTTTTCACCAAACCCGTGTTGTTCGTAATGAACCGGGACGTCCGCTGGGTGGATTCTTCGGATACATCAGCGATGGCGTGGATTCTGAAACCGGTGAATTAATGTACCGTGATATCAATGAAGACGGAAAAATTACAGCGTCGGATAAAACCTATATTGGAGATCCTAACCCTCTGTTTGTTTACGGGTTGACCAATTCATTTTCCTACAAAGGATTTAACCTGAATGTGTTTATACAGGGCTCGGTTGGAAATGATATTTTCAACGCATCGAAAGGTGACACCCAGGGAATGTACGATCTGAAAAACCAATCGGTAGAGGTGCTGAAACGCTGGCGCACTCCCGGGCAAATCACAGACGTTCCAAAGGCAGGATTTAATCTTCAGCCGTCAAGCTTTTTTATTGAAGACGGAAGCTATCTCAGATTAAAAGATGTGACTTTTTCGTATAACATAAAAGGAGCTGCTTTAACCCGTGCCGGAATTTCCCGTCTGCAACCGTATGTCACTGCAAGTAATTTGTTTACACTTACAAAATACAGCGGAATGGACCCGGAAGTAAACCAGTGGGGAAACAGTGGTGCGGTTCAGGGCATCGACTGGGGTACTTACCCACACAGCAAAACGTTTGTTTTTGGAGTGAATGTTGAATTTTAATACATGAAGAAAATGAAATCAAAAGTTTTAATATATACACTTTTTGCCTTCCTGATTGCATCCTGCTCACTGGATTACGATCCGATTGATACCTATTCTGATGTGACTGAAGGAATAAGTGAAGACAGTGTTCAGGTAGTGTTTAAAGATAAAGCTGCTGTTTTATCGCACAGGCAAACATTACTGAATTTATATAAGAATGGCCAGGAACATTGGTATCTCGATATGTTGTTACTGGGTGAATCACACTCAGACAATGCTTATGCCGGTTCACCAAATGCTGAAACGACTCCGTTTGAAGTGAACTCTATCGAAGGGTCTAATACCAACCTAAAACGCGACTGGAACGGGCACATGGGAAACATTGCACAGGCAAACCGGATGATTGTAAACATCGATGATGTAGATGATCCGGCTCTTACAGATGCTGAAAAGCAACAGTTTAAAGCTGAAGCCAAAATTCTTAGGGCAATGATCTATTTCGATATGGTTAGAATTTGGGGAAATGTTCCGTTGGTAACCACATCGGCAGGTGATATTACTTCTGAAACCATAGAAGAAGTTTATCCGGCTTATTTCCCTCCGCAAACCGATGCATTGACCATTTATCAGCAAATTGAAACTGACCTTTTGGAGGGTCTGGAATATGCTCCCGAAAATGATCCTGGCGATAAAACGGCCTTTTCAAAATCAGTTGCACGTGCATTGCTGGCAAAAGTTTATGCGGAAAAACCGTTGCGTGACTACGACAAAGTAATTAAATATGCCGATGAACTTGCCGCTGATGGTTTTTCTTTGGTTCAAAATTACGGAGATTTGTTTGGCGTGGCATTAGCTGATCCAACTCTTCCGCCATCAAACGAAAACCGCGCAATAGAAGCAAAAGCACGCAACACTTCTGAATCTATTTTTGAAGCTCAGTTCTTCCCGGGAAATAAAAGTTGGGTAACCTGGATGTTTGGGCGCCCTCTGGAGGACTGGAATTTCTATTTCACATGGTTGAAGTGGATTACACCTTCGAGGGATTTAATTAAAACTTTTCAAAGTGAACCAGGTGATAAACGTTACGAAGAAACCGTGGTTTTTTATGAATGCGACTGGAATGTTTACTATCCCGCAAACAATTACCCATTCATGTATAAATGTCGTAGTGGATACAACAGTATTATCAAGCTGCGGTATGCAGATATACTATTGCTTAAAGCAGAAGCTCTAATTGGTAAGGGTGACTTTGCAGGAGCAGCGGAAATAATCAATCAGACCCGACAGCGTGCAGGGTTGAATAACCTTCCCGCTTCTGCTTCATCAAGCTACGAAGCCATTACGGAGGCTTACCTTAAAGAAAGGAGACTTGAGCTTGCAATGGAAGGACAGCGTTGGTTCGATCTTGTTCGCCTGGACAAGGTGGAAGAAGTAATGAATGCAGTGTATGATAAAGATGAAGGACGTCCGGCACAGGTGTATCCTTTCACCAGTCTGTCTTACATCCTGCCTATACCGCAGGATGTTATAGACCAGAATCCGAATCTTGTTCAAAATCCTGGTTATTAATTTTGGCAACATAAAAATCAAAAAGAGTAAAATATGAACACGATTTATAAATTATTCATTATTACCGGGATCATCGCACTTTTCTTCTCATCGTGCGAAGATGAGTTTGGTCCCCGAAAAGAGTCAACACCGGTTATTGAATCGGCAACCGTGACTCCGGAAAGCTTTACTTTCGGAGATTCTATTACACTGACAGCAAGAATTACCGATCCGGCTACGATGCTAACTACACTTTTTTACGAAGTGGAATCCGATGGCAGAATACTTGCATCGGGTGAAATTCCACTCGTAGGAGATGATTACGAGGTAACACAGTCCGTTTTTGTGCCCTTGCAGAGCAATCAGGCCGACAATGTGGCTGCTCAGGTTAATCTTGTTGCCAGGAATATTTTAAAGGGAACATCGTCTTTAGAGATTACCGGACTAACAGGGAAACGTCCGGCATTTAACCAACTTTACCTGGTTACCGAGGATGGTACTGTTGCAGTATTGGAATCCCAGTCGAACAATCCAAATTTGTTTAAAGGCACAGAGCTTACGTTGGAAACGTCCTTCCGGTATAAAATTGCAGAAAAACTTCATGCCGATAATTCCATTGATTACAGTGGTGACGTTTTTGGAAATGTGAACGGGAAAATAGCAATGATTGACGAAGGCGGGGAATTTGCCTTTTCTTACACTCCGGAAGCTGATTATACCAAAGAGTTCACTTTTGACAGTCATGCATTTAGTGTTTCAACATCGGGAAGTAACCTGGGAGAGGACGATCTGGCTTTGAGTGCTTTCGGCGAAGCAGATGTGTTTGGTGAGACCTTCCGGACAATAACACGGACACTGGAAAAGGATAAAACCTATTCGGTATTTGGACGACTTGCCGAAATACAAAATCTGTACAATCCCGACTTTTTTGAACGCACAGCCGAAAACAAGGTGAAATTTCTCGGTGAAACCGGTGAATATACCATTTACTTCAATCCTGTTCGCAAGAATGTTTTCGTTGGGGTTGAGAACCCGTCATACCCTGATTATTTGCTGGCTTGTGGCTGGGGACTGGGTTATCCAACTAATGTTTCTTCTGCAGAAATAGCTGCAGTTTATCCGGGCCATCAGCGCACGCATACCAACTGGGGTTTTGGGCATGTAATGGATTATGTGCTGCTACGAAAGATCGACGAAGGTGTTTATCAGGGAACCTTTTTTACTCCAAGCGAAAATGACCACTATGCTGGCTTTAAACCATTCGAGAATACCGGATGGGGGAATGAGAAAAAGGCTGGTGAATTCACTTTTACCGGAGAACAGATTATTTCGGGCGATAACGACTGGACAATCCCCAACGGTGAAAATGATCCTGTTGTTGAATCTGCTAATTACCGGTTCACGATTGACCTGAATGAGAAAACAGTTCACATTGAAAAAGTAACATTATAACGAGATGAAGATAATTTATAGTTTCATAATTATTTTGCTGGGAATCTCTTTATTAGGTTGTGTTTCGTGCCAGGAAAATAACAATCCGATTGATGATGTGGATAACGGAGAGAATCCGGCAACCGGAGATGTTACCATGTTTGTTACAACAAATAACCGGTCGCAGGATTTCAAAAAGCAATTTGCTGATTTCAGCGATAAAAGCAACATGTCGCCCACTACCATAAGACTTGAACCGGAAACGCGTTATCAAACCATGGATGGATTTGGTGCCGCGGTAACGGGATCAACATGCTACAATTTAATGCAGATGACGAAGGAAAACCGTGAAAAATTCTTAAAGGAAACCTTTTCGCATGAAGAAGGAATGGGGCACAGCTACATCCGCATTTCCATTGGTTGTTCCGATTTTTCGTTAAGTGAGTACAGTTGCTGCGATACCCCAGGAATCGAGAATTTCGGCCTGACTTCGGAAGAGACAGATTATGTGATTCCAATTCTTAAGGAGATTCTGGCAATTAACCCGGACATTAAAATAATGGGATCACCATGGACGCCTCCCCGCTGGATGAAGGTGAATAACCTGCAGGATTTGCAACCCTTTAATTCCTGGACAAGTGGTCAGTTGAATCCGGCATATTATGCCGATTATGCCACCTATTTTGTGAAATGGATTCAGACGTTCGAGCAGCAGGGGATCAAAATTTATTCAGTTACTCCACAGAATGAACCTTTAAACCGAGGCAATTCGGCTTCACTGTTTATGGGTTGGGAAGAGCAACTTGAATTTGTTAAGAATCATCTGGTGCCTCAGTTTAAAGACGCTTCTTTTACTACAAAAATCTACCTGTTCGACCACAATTACAACTACGATAACATGCCTGACCAGTACGATTATCCGGTAAAAATTTATGACGCCGGGATTGATGAGGAAGTGGTTGCAGGTGCAGCGTATCACAATTATGGTGGAAATAAAGATGAATTGCTTGATATTCATAGCAAATACCCCGACCGGGAACTTGTTTTTACCGAAACTTCCATTGGTACCTGGAACGACGGGCGTAATCTTGAGGTTCGTTTAATTGATGATATGCGGGAAGTTGCTCTTGGGACGGTTAACAACTGGTGCAGGGGCGTCATTGTATGGAACCTGATGCTTGACAGCGAGCGAGGTCCGAATCGCGAAGGCGGCTGCCAGACCTGTTATGGTGCAGTGGATATAGACAAAAACAATTATTCGTCAATCACACGAAATTCGCATTATTACATTATCAGTCACCTCTCGTCAGTTGTTAAACCTGGTGCAGTACGCATAGGTACTACCGGATTTTCTGATTCTGGTTTTCATTACTCTGCATTTGAAAATACCGATGGAACATACGCTTTTGTATTGCTGAACAGCACTTCTTCAGCGAAGATGATAACACTCGACGACGGGACAAATCATTTCAGCTACGAAGTGCCTGCAAAATCTGTGATTTCATATCGATGGAAAAAATAAAATAAAAACGCAATGAAAAACATAAAGTATCTGATATTTAGTTTAATGGGATTAATTGCTTTGTCGTGTACCGACGAGGTTACTGAAATCCAGCCTGAGGGAAATCCGGTTTTGGAAATTGAAAACCAGTTTTCCAATGTTCACTTTGGCGATGATCTGCCTTTTACAGCAACAGTAAGTGATGAAATCTCGCTTTCAACACTAACCGCTATTTTGTATTTTGGCGAAGAAGAAGTTTCGAGAACAACGATTCGTACAAAAGAAAACGGTGAGTATTCCGGCACAATTTCTGTCCCTTTCGAAAAGGATATTCCTGATGGAACTGCTACACTCGAATTCGTTTTGGTGAATACAACGTTGAACAGCACTACAAAGTCGTTTGATGTGCCAATTACCCGTGCGCAGTATCCTTACCTGATATTGGTAA
>CAZCPH010000069.1:0-11216 GCA_964500105.1 uncultured Mariniphaga sp.
CAGCCGGTGGCATTCATACGGGTTTTGGTGTGCGTTCGTTCGTTATTGACGATGCCAACCAGAAGCTCTATCTGGCAGACAGCAGATACAGGGTTATTGTACGAAGTAATCTCGATGGGTCGGGTGTGAAAGCAATTGACAACTCTCCGTTTGATGGCGAAGGTGGTGCAACCGAAGGAATTTTTGTGACCGGAATGGCTATTGACGGTGACTACCTGTACTGGGCTTATCGCGGGCCTCAACCGCCGGCCGGAACCGATCCGGAAGAATATTATCAGGCAAATCCGCGGCACCGTTCCGGTATAAAACGAATTAAACTTACCGATGCCGAACCGGTTGTGGAATATTTTATTGAAGGTGTAGAGGCATACGGCATTGCCATTGATAGAACAGCCAGATAAATTATTTCTGGATTTTAATCGTGAAAAGGGATTTTTTGCAAAAGGAAAATTCTTTTCACGAATATTTTGAAAAAAACTTTTGGTTCTTTTTATCCGGAAGTAAAAAGTATAATGTGATGAGGAAATTCAACATCTTATTAATTTTTTTACTTATTGGCTGGCTGTCAGCTGTTGCACAGGATAGTCTCAATATTCAGGGTGTTAAGTACAAGTCTGATACGCTGATTCACCGCCATGATGTTGGTTTGGGAACCATGCATACCTGTTACCGGCTACCCGACCTGCCTTTACTGGTAAATGTTTTGGAGGTTGATGCCATGAATCCGTTTATAAATTTTGAAACTGTACTGAGCCACGATACCATTAAAGGTCTGGAGAGGCCTTCGGCAATGGCATTGCGAAAATCGACCGAAGGTCACCGGGCATTTGCTGCCATAAACGGCGATTTTTACAATACCGTTTCACCCAATCAGGGGCACCCGGTTAATGGCCAGGTTTTAAAGGGAGAACTGGCAAAAAACACACACAACTCACGTCCGGTGATTGCATTAACCGATGAAAAAGTCCCGTTCATCGATGTGATGAACTTCTCGGGAACTTTCCGTTCCGGCACTGAAACTTACCCGGTTTCGGATGTTAACAATACCCGGAATACCAACGATCTGATTCTGTTCAACAGCTATTTTGGCGGATCTACTCGCACCAATCAGTGGGGAACAGAAGTGATTGCCTCGCTGGCCGGTGGCTCATGGAAACTGAATCACATCATGCAACTTAAGGTGGAAGAGGTTCACAGAAACCAGGGGTCCACACCGATACCCGAAAATAAAGTCATTCTTTCGGGCCATGGGAATGCAGCTGCCCTGCTGAATGAACTGGCGCCCGGAGATACGATTGAGTTGGAAATGCAGATGAAACTGAAAAGTTTACCTGAAATGGCTCCCGGAATAACAGAACTTATTGGCGGCGACCGGGCAATTTTAAAAGATGGTGTGGTGCTCGACAACAACTGGCCTGAACTGCATCCACGAACTGCCATCGGTTTTTCAGCCGATAAATCGAAAATATACATGGTAGTGGTCGATGGCCGTTCACTGCAGTCAAAAGGCGTCAGTACCAAACAGCTTGCCGATATTCTAAAACAATCCGGTGCTTCCGATGCTCTGAATCTCGACGGAGGAGGTTCTTCGGTGATGGTGGTTCGAAATGAGGTAAAAAACACACCGTCCGACGGCATTGAAAGGGCTGTGGGCAATGCCTTTCTGGTTGTTTCCTCTGCAATACCCGGCGAAGAAACAGGCATGCAGCTGAATGCAGATCATATTACCGTTCCCTTTGGGAAAAAATTTCAGGTGAAAGGAAGCACTTTCGATGCAAACGGAGAAGTGGTTCGTTACCTGAATGCAACCAATATTGAGTATCAGATTGATGGCGATATTGGTGAAATTGATGTCAACGGACTTTTTACAGCTTCCGGAAGCGGAACTTCGGGAACAATTACCGGAACCTGGAACGGAATTTCAGACACCCTGAAGGTGAAACTAATTCCAGTTGAAGAGATCTCTTTTTCGGTAAATTCACTTGTTACAGACCATCTGAACGATTATACATTTAAAGTTTTCGGTACCGACACAAACGGAGATGTTTACCAAATGGACAATGACATTTTACATTTTTCGTCGGCAGAATCTGCAATCGGAACAGTTTCCGGCGAGGGAGTTTTCACCGGAAAAAAAGACGGTTTGGTTGAAGTTGTTGTTTCAACAAAATCCGGAAACTATTCAGATACCTGCGTGGTTAGTGTTGAAATTGGCAGAGGCAATGTTCTGCTGGACGATTTCAGCGAACCCGATTCGTGGGATGTCACCTTAAGTCATATCGACAAAGTGTCTCTCACGAGGGAAATTCATCCGGTTTATCAGGAAGAAATGCTGAAAGTGGAATATGAGTTTACCTATTCAAACCGCACGGCAAGCATCACGCTAAGTAAAGAAACTGACATTTACGGCATGCCCGATTCTCTTTTTATGGAAGCAGCCGGCAGCGGATACCGTTCATCGTATTATTACTTACTTGATCATACCTATGGATTGTGCCAGGTTTCAACCTTTTCAGACAGCACTCTGCAGATTAAAAAAGCAGCCATTCGTACAAGTCAGTTTGCACAGGAGGACTACCCCATTCCACTTGCCGGTGTCCGGTTGAATGTAGAGCGTGATCCTTCATATGTTTCCGGAAATCTATATAGCGGGACATTCTGGTTAAAAGGAATTTACGCTGTTTATCCCGAGAAAGATGTGCAGAACAGCATTGCAGTTCAAAAAAACAGAGCTGAATTGAAGATTTTTCCTAATCCTGCCAAAGACGGTTTTTACATTCAGACAAACCAAAACAGGCAAGGTTTGTTTCAATTCAAAATGGTTGCTGTTACAGGAGAATTAATCAGAAATGAAAAACTATATATCGGAGATAGTGAAGAAACGCATTTTATATCGGTGAAAGGATTGCATTCCGGTATCTATTTTATTGAATTAAACAGTGGTGATACCCGGGTTACCGGCAAAGTTGTTGTTTCACCTTAAAATGAACCAATGTATTGATTTACAACAATACCAACAGAAAAATTAGCTTATGATTCGAAATTTTACCTTATTTCTTATTATCATCATTTTAACCGGAACAGCCGTTCATGTCGGGGCACAAATTCCGAAACGCGAAATGCGGGCCTCGTGGCTGACCACTGTCTGGGGTCTCGACTGGCCAAAAACCAAAATTCCTGAAGGTGGCGGTAATTTCTATATAAATCAACAGAAAGACCAGCTCATTCGTATTCTCGATTCCATGCAGGTAGCGGGTATGAATGCCGTCTTTTTTCAGGTTCGGTCTGAATGTGATGCCATGTACCCTTCAAGTTATGAACCGTGGTCGGCGCATTTGGTCGCAACCCGCGGAATGGATCCGGGCTATGATCCGCTTCAGTTTGCCATTGAGGAAAGTCATAAGCGGGGTTTGGAATTGCATGCCTGGCTAAATCCCTACCGGTTTGAATCGGTAGCAGGGAAATATGCCGGCCAGGCTGGTGATTACAAACAAACCAATCCCGAATGGGTGCTTTCTTACAGCGGTGGAGGTTCAATTCTCGATCCCGGCAATCCGGGTGTCAGGGAACGAATTTCCGATATTGTGGAAGAAATTCTGCTGAATTATGATGTGGACGGCATTGTTTTCGACGACTATTTTTATGCCTACGGCGGAACTCCCGCATCGCTCGATCAGTATTCGCAAAATAACTGGAAACCTTCGTCGATGGATTTGCACGACTGGCGCCGCCAAAATGTTAACCAGATGGTTGCCGGCGTTTACGAAACCATTCAGCAAAACAAACCGTGGGTAACGTTTGGTGTTTCGCCTTTTGGAATCTGGACAATGGACCCGCAGGTTGCCGCTTCGTATGGTCTGACCTTGCCGGCAGGAATTACCGGCATGGATGCCTACAAAACCATTTACTGCGATCCGGTGGCCTGGCTCAGCGAAGGTACGGTGGATTATGTTTCTCCTCAGATTTACTGGCCTACCACAAGTGTTGGGCAGGATTACAAAAAACTTGCCCCCTGGTGGTCAGATGTAGTGAATCATTTTGGCCGGCATCTTTATGTGAGCCATTCGCTTTCAGATCTTGACGAATCTGATTATCCGCCTCCAATGGCCTTAAAATCGGCTTACAGCGATTTTCTCCGTACAGAACTGCGCGGACTATCGATGATGGAATATTTCTCTAAAATGAGTGCAAAAACAGCTGTGGCAGGGTACGATCCCTCTGAATTTGGATTGCAGATTCAGTGGAACCGCAATTCAGACAAGAATGAAGCTCCGGGAAGCGTTTTCTTCAGAGCTACAATGTTTTACAGACAGGGATTTATCAATTATCTGCGTACCCATGAGTATGAGAACAGAGCCTTGCCTCCTGTGAAACCGTGGACTAATTTTGAGACGCGTTCTTTGCCGGAAAACCTTCGGGTTGAAAACGACAGCCTGTTTTGGGATTCGGCAGAGGAAAATGTACGTTTTGTGGTTTACGCCATTCCTGAAATTATGGCAAACCAATCGGGCAATTTTGCTGACGGAAGGTTTATTCTTGGAATGGCCTATGAACCTGTTTTCGGGTTGGCAGGATTTCCGGGAATTACAGAAGACAATGTGTTTGCTGTGTCGGTCTTCGATCGTAACGGAAATGAGTTTCCGCCGGTAGTTCAGGGAATTGAACCCGGCATAAACCAACCGGCTGCTTTGGTTCATCCGGCAAACGGACAGGCTGTGTTTTCCGGTTTTCAGTTTGCATGGGAAGAAGTTCAGAAAGCTGAATATTATATTATAGAAGTTGCTGCTGACAGCCAGTTTGAGCATGTTGTTTACCGCCGGAATGTGACAGACAACCAGTTTTCTTCGTCTGACATTACCTTGCAGGAAAATGAAACCTATTACTGGAGAATTTATTCACGAATGGCCGGTGTAAACGACGAAGTTTCTGAAACACGAAGTTTTAATCTTCAGGAAATACCGCGACCGGAAATAATTTATCCGGCCAACGAGTCGGCAGACGTGGAACTTACGCCGTTAATTGAATGGGAACCGTTTGATGAAGGATTTACTTTCAGGCTGCAGATTTCAACCAACAGCCTGTTTACAGGTGTGGTTTTCGACGAGGATTCCATTACCGGAACTGCTTACGAACTGCCACCAGGAAGTATCTATTCCTATTCCACTTACTATCTCAGAATGCAGGCGGTGAGCAGCGATTCAACAACAGTCTGGTCAGATATCATCCGGTTTTCCACGGTTACTTCTCCCCCAGCGGTTCCCGTTATTGTTGCACCAACCGAAGGTGAAACCGTTACCGGACCGGAAGTTTCCATCTCTGTGCAGGAAGATGAACTGGCAAAAGGATTCACTTTTCAGTTATCCAACTCTGAAACTTTTCCATGGAACAACCGCATTCAGCAATCGGTTGTATCTCCGTTGAATACGCTTGTTCTCGATGATCTTGAAGACGGAACCTGGTTTGTAAAGGCCCGTGCCAGTTATGGTTCATCTTCTTATACAGACTGGTCCGAAGTGGTTTCGTTTTCGTTACTCACCACGTCATCGCGCAAAATTGCCGATGCTGAACTGAAACTTTCTGCTCCAACATTTTTCTCAGACGAGCCATTAAAAATCAGTTATGTTTTGCCGCAAAATTCACGCGTAAGGTTGTTTGTAACCGACCTTACCGGAAAACAGATCAAACTTGCCCTGCATTCCTATAAAATAAAAGGAAAACATACAGTTATGCTTGATGGAGCCGAATTGCCAAGAGGGTTGTATCTGCTTACTCTGGAAACTAGCTATGGAAGGAAAACGTTGAAACTGGTAAAATAACGAATTGATTTTTAACGCACTAATTTGTAAATTGATAAATCAAAAAAACTGAACAATGAAATATCTGTTATTTTGCTTTCTGTTTGTTTCTGTTTTGACTTACGGACAGCAGATTGAAGTGATTAAACTGGAAAAAGTTGCCATTCCGGGGAATCAGAAATTTTATCATCCGCAATTTGATCATTCCGGCAACAAACTTTTGCTTACAGCTGAAAATTACAAAGGTCTTCACTTGCTGGAACTGACATCAAACAGACTACAGAAAATTACCGATGCTGACGGCGCCGGCTATTTGCCCAAATTTTCGTGGAACGATGAAACCGTACTCTTTCAGGAACAGGAGTTTATTGAAAAACGTCGTTTTACAAAGCTGAACGCCTGGCATGAAGTAACCGGTGAGACCAGGCAGATCGAGTCTGCCGTGCGCAACCTTTCGGTGCCGATGGTTGCCGGAAACCGGGTGTTGTTCCGCTCTGATGAGCAGTTGAAAAGTGCTGTGGTTGACGAATCAAAGCCCGACGTTAGCGATGAAATTTTTGCCGGAATTGAGAACCAGCAGCTTGTTCTTTATCGCGGAGAAGAACGCCTGGTGATAAACCCCTACGAGAGTGAAAGTTACATCTGGCCGTCGGTTTCGCCCGACCGAAAACACGTTCTGGCTTACGCCATGGGCAAAGGGGCATTCATCAGCGATTTAACCGGAATGGTGCTGGCCGAACTGGGGCAAATTGAAGCTCCTGTATGGGGAGGAAATGATTTTATTGTGGGCATGGTAACAAAAGACGACGGGCACCAGATTCTCGAATCATCCATTGTTGCAGTTCATCCGGTTAATGGAAAGCGTGAGGTTCTTACAACCGGCGATGTGATTGCCATGCATCCTGATGTTTCTGCGAAAACGCAGAAAATTGTTTTTCATACCCTCAGTGGGGAAATTTGGTTCATTCATTATCAGCTAAACCGGTAAGCGATGAAAAGATTTTTGATTCTGTTTTTGTTTCCCCTGTTGTTGACTGTTTTTGATTCAAACGGACAAAATCTGGAAGGGGTGAAAATATATGTTAATCCCGGGCATGGCGGGTTCAATTCTGACGACCGGAATGTGCCTGTGCCGCCATTTGCGCTGGGAGACACAGCCGGGTTTTGGGAATCCAAAAGCAATCTGGTGAAAGGCCTGCACCTGCGTTCGCTGCTGGAATCAGCCGGTGCGGAAGTTATCATGTCGCGAACACAAAACCGCACCGAAGACGACCGGCCACTTTCGGCCATTGCCGAAGAAGCCAATGCCAATCAGGTGGATTTTATGATTTCCATTCACAGCAACGCTTTTAACAGCGTTACCAACTATGTACTTCAGCTTTTTCATGGCTGGGATAATGATCCTATTCTGCCGCAAAGCATGGATGTGGCCAATCTGTTCTGGGAAAATTTAATTTCAAACGAAACATCGCACTGGACCAACAGCAGCAGGCTTGTACGTGGCGATAAATCATTTGCACCGGCCGACTGGAACGGGTATGGTGTATTGCGTCCGTTAACTGTGCCGGGATTAATTTCTGAAGGCTCTTTTCACGATTACGCTCCCGAAACCTACCGTCTTTTAAACCGGGAATACAAACACCTGGAAGCCTGGCATTTTTACAGGGCTTTTCTGGAATATTACGAAGGAGGAAAGGATTCCAAAGGCAAAATTGCCGGTTTTGTAAAAGACAATTTCCGAAAGGTTACAAATTATTACGCAGCGGCGAATTCCAAAGACCAGTGGTTGCCTGTAAACGGTGCGAAAATCAAATTGCAGCCCGGAAATCTGGAATACACCGTAGATACTCTGAATAATGGTTTTTTTCTGTTCGATAACCTGGAACCCGGTGTATATCAGCTCGAAATTGAAGCGGAAAAATATATCATGCAAAGTTTCGACTCGGTGGTTGTTGACTCCAATCAGGTTACCTATCAGCTGGTTTATTTGCAGCAAGACCGCTCCGATTCGATGATGGTACTCGATTATTCACCAAAAGTTGAAGCCGGTGAACGGGTTTCAGCCGCTTCTCCGGTTGTATTTCATTTTAACTTTGAAGTGAACCGGGAAACATTCGAAAATGCCTTTTCAATTTCACCCGAAGTCAGCGGAACATTTTCGTATGAGAACCAGGAGCGGTCGGCCCTGTTTACGCCAGATGAGCCGCTGGATACATCAACTGTTTACACCGTTTTTCTTGGTAAAAGCGTGGAACACATTGGCGGACTTCCCATGCAGGAAGATTTTACCTTTTCGTTTTTAACGGAACGAAAAAACCGGTTGTCGGTTGTTAACATCTATCCGCGCGAAGGGATGAATGATGTATATGAAAACACGCAGGTCAGAATTCATTTTGACGGACGGCTGGTGGAAGAAAATTTAAGTGATTTAATCTGGTTGGAAGACGCTGAAGGTAATGTTTTAAATCGTACCGGTATTGAAGTAAATGCATTTGCGGGAAATGTGGGAACTTATGCATTCTCGCCGGTGGGCCTGGCAGCAGGCAGCACATACGTTCTGAAACTTAGTGGCAGACTGGCAGATGTTGATGGACTGGAGTTATTCGAAAATCAGGAAATTGGTTTCGAGATAAAAGCTGTTGATGAACCAAATGCAAGTGTAGTATTTGATTTTGAACAGTCTGCGCTTACCTGGAGTGTGGATACCGAAAACAGCCTGAATATAACCGAAGGAACCGGAAACAGGATTCTGCGCTACAGCTCCAACAAACTTTTTGATGGTTACAGTTACCGGCTGTTGTACGATTTTAATGCGCCGGAGGCCCATATTGTGGTTCGCCCGTCGGAACCGGTTTTCAGCGTTCAGGATAGTCAGCATATTGGCATGTATGTTTACGGAAATCTTTCGGATAATCAACTCTATTTGCTGTTCGAAAATGAAGGCATGGAGCATGAAGTTTTGCTGACTGAAATTGATTTTGCCGGCTGGCAATTCAATACCTGCTTACCGGATTTTCCGGAAGAAAATGTTTCGTACAATTTCTCAGGATTTAAACTGGTTTCCGGCAAAACACCATTTTCAACAACAGGAATGATTGTTTTTGACAATATTCTGTTGTCCGATTCAATATTTACATCTTCGCCCGAAATTTTGGCACGGAAAAGCAGTCTGGAAATTTACCCCAATCCGGCAACGCATCAGATTCAGGTTGAACTGGAAGGAAAGGATGCCCGTCTGCCGTTTAAAATATATGATACACAGGGTAAAGTTATGCAAGCCGGTGTGGCTGATTTTTCAGGTGGAAAAAGCAGGATTGAATTTTCTTTCGATGCTTCAGGGGTTTTTATTCTGGTTATTGACCAGGCTGACAACAGGCTTCAACGTTTGTTTCTGAAAAAATGAAACTTTTAAAGCTAAGAAGAGTAAAAGACAGGTTACAGGTTGAATTTTAACAAAAAATATGAGTGGATAATTCGGAATTGAAACTCAGTTTTTGTAAATTGCAGAGATGTGTGAGAATTTTGATAATATAGTGTTTAAATTAAATATTTGTCGAACTTAAATTAATGATTATGAGAAATTTTACCTTTATGTTTTTCTTTATGTTGATTGGTGCAATCACTTTTGCCCAACAACCAGTGGTAACCCCCGTTTGGGAAAATTCGCTAAATTCTACCGCAGACTGGAGTTCCGGTTTTCCTATCGGAGGGGAAATTCCTGAATGGATGGGGAATCTCACTGAACGAGGCATGACACATTATGACGGAAAACTTTATGTGGTTTCCAGAAAAGCAAATCCGCCTGAGATTGTTGTTCTTGATGCTGCAACCGGAAATCACCTGGAATCGATGCCTATTGATACCTCTGTGGTTAAAGGTGGTACATTTGCCGTAAATGACATTGCCATTACACCATCGGGGAAAATTCTGGTGGCCAACCTCGCTACCAATTCGCATGTTCAACCTTTTAAAGTTTATATGCTCGAAGAAAACGGTGAAGGCGGACTTGATGCTACTGTTCTGCTGGAGTGGAATTCACTTGACAGTATTGACGGAGTTGAGCAGCCATTACATCGCTTAGGCGACGGATTTGCTTTTTATGGTGACATTTCGGAAGAGGAAGACGGATATGTTATTGTTGGAGATGCCAATGGCGCTGCTGTTGAACCCATAGTTTTCCGCTGGGATGTGCAGGCCGGAGTAGCTGCAGCAGAACCTACAAAAATTGTTTTACAGGAAGTGTATCCGGCACCTGTGGAAGGTGCAATCGCCAAACTGGGAATTACTCCCCGCATTTTCCCTCTTGACAATGATTTCTTCTGGGCTGACGGGCACAGTACCCATCCGACACTATACAATATGCAGGGTGAAATGATTTCAACCTTCTCCGGAGATGTGAAACCACTTACAGACGGTATTTCGGGTGTGGCATTTTTCAGTTTTAAAGGGCATGATTTTATTCTTGCGCCAACTACCAACCACGTAACGGATCCAAAGGCTGCTTTCCAATTGTTCCAGATTCCGGAAGCCGGTGCAGAAGAAGCTGACTCTGTTGCTGTTTTCCCGGAAAAAGGGATGGGCGCCAATTCAAATGGTTCCTACGCAGCTCCGGTTGCAGTTGATGTGCAGGCAGATATGGTTATGATGTACATGATGTCGCCCTATAACGGTATTGCCGCTTATTCACTTACTGTGGAAGCAGACGAAGAAGTACCCGGCTTGTGGAACTTCAGCACCACTGCGTTTAATGCATTAGGTGATATGGCAGCTGACACCACAATTAACGGACTTACAATTTATGCAAAAGATGACCGCAAAGTTACCGTTGATGAAAATTCAAAAACTTTGGGTGACCTGGAATTTACTCACCGTTTGAAATTTAACGGCAGTGGTAAAATGAATGAAGACGGCTCACCTAATGGCCGGATTGTTTCATTCAATGTGGAAGGTAATACCAACATCAGGGTGGCTGCCATGTCGGCAAGCAGTGGTTCTGACCGTGTACTGAATATTGCCTACGGAGAACCTTCCAATGTTTTTGCCACATTCAATGCGCTTGGAGCAGAACTTACTGACAGTGTATTCTTCTATCACGGAGGTCCTACCACCATTTACATGTATTCAGAAGACAGCGGAATAAACCTGTATATGATACATGCGGTTTCTGTTCCTACAAATGTAAATCTTATTGAAAAACCGGAATTCAGGGTATTCCCCAACCCGGCATCTGACAGGGTATTTGTTAAAGTGGACAAACCAACCCAGGTAGCTATTTATAACCTGGCCGGAAGTATGGTGAAATCAAGATTGGTTGAATCACAGAATGATGAAATCAATGTAAGTGACCTGCAACCGGGTATGTACCTGATAAGGTCTCAGTTTACCAACGAATTTACCGAGAAGTTAATCGTGAGATAACAA
>CAZCPH010000070.1:0-11117 GCA_964500105.1 uncultured Mariniphaga sp.
ACGGTCGTACCAGTACAAAAACTGCCATGGACTGTACAGCATCACTGCTTTTGCCAGTTGTGACACGTGGCCACCCATTTTTTCGGTAACGCGCGGGGCGAAATAACAAATGGTGTTGTCGCCTGCACCGGCCAACATTCGGGTAAACAGGGTAATCAGCGTGTGCTGGTTGGATGGACTCTCCTCGTCGCCACGAATGCCCTCCTGAGTCATCAGGTTCGGATAGGTTCGTGAAAAACCGGTAGGCCGGTATTCATCGTGAATATCCACCATAAGTTGATTTTCAGCCGCTTTTTTCACTGCTTCGTGAAGCCAGGCGGTCCACTCCTGCGATCCCACCTGTACAAACCCGTATTTTACGCCTTTTATTCCCCACGATTTGTACAGTGGCAGAATTTCATCAATCTGTTTTTCCAACGCATGGCGGTTTACGTAAACAATTACACCGATTCCTTTGCTTTCGGCATATTCAATCACTTTAAGCAAATCGAGCGGGCCGGGCGAACGGGCCGGATCAACGGTAATGGTGGTGGCATCCGAACTTTCATCACCCTCGGGCCCATACCAGCCGGCATCGAACTCCACATACTGCAAGCCGTTTTCTACGGCAAAATCCACACACGCCAGTCCACCCTGTGTGGTGAGCGTTACTTCGCGAATCACCTTTCCCGGTTTAATCCATGAAACATCTTCGATGGCACACGGATCGTTCAGATTTTCGTAAAAATAGTTGTTCTCCAGCAATTCGCCCGGTGAGCGGCCAATCATGATGGTGCGCCAGGGAGTAGTGTAAGGAAGCTCAACGGTTGGCGCATCGTGAAGCGAAGCCACCAGCGAATGTTCCCGTTCACCATTCAGCAACTTCATGCGCGAAAAATCGATGAGTCTTGCTTCGCCCAAAGCGAGAAAATGGTTGTCTGCTTCAATCACCAAAGGTCGTTCTGCAGGCTGTTCAATCTCTCCAATCCGCACTTTCCGGTATTCCGACTGCGCCCGGTCTGAAACCCAGGCTGGATAATTCCCGGTCAGCCGGAATTCGGTCAGTTCTTTTTCCAGGGTGATTTTATTTTTCCCCGGTTGTGGGATAAAAGTATAGTTGAACGCCACACCTTCGTTGTAAACCCGGAAAATCATTTCAAATTCCCGTTGGGGAGAAACGGTTTCCCTAAGCCGGATTTTCACCTGGTTGTAATGGTCTTTCACTTCCGAACGCTCGCCGTAAACCGGTTTCCAGGTTTGGTTCACCGTGGTTTCTTCTGACGAAATAATTTCGATATTTTTGCCCAAAACCGGCTCATTTTCGGACTGAAACCCAAGCTTTGAGTTTTGAATTAACAAAGTATCTTCAAAATATACCGAATAGGAAACGTGTGAAGAATCGTCAACGGCAATATAAACATCGGTTTTTCCATCGGGGCTGTTAATTGCAATACCAGATGGTTTTTTTTCACAGGAGCAAAGCAAAAACAAACTAAAAACAAAAATCAGGCTTCTCATTATAGGTACTGTTATGTTTCAAAACTCAAATATCAAAAAAAACAAATAAAAAGTGAAAAACAATGCTTGAATTCCGGCAAATCTTAATTAGTTTTAAATCTCTAAAAATCAGAATATTTTTCAGAAAAAATCACTTTAAACTTTTTTCCTATGGAACAGACTAAATCTGAAATCCGTCCGGCATTCAACACCCGGTTTGGTTTTTATATTGCTATTGGAACTGCCCTTTTAACCCTGCTTACCTTTGCCATTGCAATTGGTACACCTCCATTGTCGGGCCCGTTTTGCCCCGAGGGTTGTTTCGAATATCCGTACCACGATATTGCCAGCCGTTTCCCGCGCGATTACCTCTGGATGTACTCTGCAATGCTGGTTTTTCTATTTTACCTGCTGTTGATGATTTGCATTCACCGGTTTGCAGTAGATGACAAGAAAACATTCAGTCAGATTGGGTATTCCTTTGCACTGCTTGCTTCCGGAATTCTGATTTCAACTTATTTTTTACAGGTTTCGGTCATTCAGCCGTCACTACTCCTCGGAGAAACAGATGGAATCGCTTTAATGACCCAGTTTAATCCGCACGGCGTTTTTATTGTTCTGGAAGAGATGGGCTATATTTTTATGAATCTTTCCTTTTTGGCTGTAGTGCCTGTATTTTCAGGCAGGGACAGATTAAAAAAAGCCATCCGTTTGACTTTCATTGCAGGTTTCGTGCTGGCCGTTTTTTTCTTTATTCTGATTACTGTTAAATACGGAATAATGCGGGAATATATGTTCGAAGTGGCAATTATTTCCATTGTGTACCTGCAACTCATCGTTTCATCTTTTTTAATTGCAGTAGTATTTAAAAAAAACGAGTCCGTATTGAAATAAAAAGTATAGCCTAAAGTTTCTGTCTCAATTCCAAATAAAAAGAATAAAGGCTATTTTTTACCTCTCCAGCAAACTGTCCAGCAACCCCGGCCGTCCTTCTTTTCGGGTATTTCCGCCGGCAGGTGAAAGTTCGCGAATCAGTTTACGGATGGGCATACTTTGCAGCCACACTTTTCCGTTACCGCGAAGTGTTGCAAGGAAAATGCCTTCGCCGCCAAAAACCATGGAACGCAATCCACCTGCCTGTTCGATACTGTAATCGATGGTTGGTTCAAACCCTACAATACAACCGGTATCCACTCTCAGCACTTCGTTGTTCAGTTGTCGTTCAATCACTGTTCCACCGGCATGAATAAACGCGTTACCATCACCTTCAAGTTGCTGAAGAATAAATCCTTCGCCGCCAAAAAATCCGGCGCCAAGTTTACGGTTAAAGGTGACTGTTATTTTAGTTCCAAGAGCAGCACATAAAAAGGCATCACGCTGCACAATAATGCGGCCGCCCAGTGCCGCGAGATTTAGCGGAATGATGGTTCCCGGATAAGGTGCGGCAAAAGCCACATGCTTTTTGCCCCAGCCCTGATTTGTAAAATGGGTTATAAACAGCGATTCGCCTGTTATCAGCCGGGAACCTGCCGAAAGCAGTTTATCGAAAAACCCGGAATTTGGATTCGTGCCGTCGCCCATGCGGGCTGTAAATTCTATTCCGTCTTCCATGTACAACATGGCGCCGGCCTCGGCAATAACCGTTTCGCCCGGGTCCAGTTCCACTTCAACCAATTGCACATCGTGGCCTGTAATTTTATAATCAATTTCGTGCGATTTCATACTTTAAGATATTTATTTAACAATTTAACTAAGGTAAAACATTTTGAACTGATATGAAACACTATTTTCCTCATTATTTTTTCCGACCTTTGTATAAAATTTGGGGGAATCGTGATGAACAGAAATTTCAGTAAAGGAAACACTGGCAGATCCGGAAGAAAACCGGGTTCGCCGACGGGAACAAAACAGGAACGTCCGCAAAGGGGAGGTCGCCGTCCGGCAGAAGGGAAAAAAGTGATTCAGCTTAAAAAGAAAGCTGAACCATCCGTAAAAAAAGAGGTTACGCTTCCGGGGAAAAGGCCGAAAAAAACCGCCACCACTGGTGAAATGCGCCTGAACCGGTTCATTGCCAATGCAGGTGTTTGTTCGCGGCGCGAGGCCGACAAATACATTTCGGCCGGATTGGTTACGGTAAACGGAAACATTGTTACCGAACTGGGTGTGAAGGTAAAAATGAACGATGATGTACGTTTTGACGGCAGAAAACTGAATGCCGAAAAGAAGATTTACCTGCTGCTTAATAAACCCAAGGATTTTGTAACCACAACCGACGACCCGCATGCAGAACGCACCGTGATGGATCTGGTGAAAGATGCCTGCGACGAGCGGATTTACCCGGTGGGCAGGCTCGATAAAACCACTACCGGCGTGCTCCTATTTACCAACGACGGAGAACTTTCAGACAAACTGACGCATCCCAGCCACAATGTCAAAAAAATTTACCAGGTTACTCTGGATAAGCCACTTACAAAAAATGATATGCTGAAAGTGGCTGAAGGAGTTGAGTTGGAAGATGGTCCTATTGCTGCCGATGCGGTGAGTTACATCGATGGAAACAACAAAACTGAAATCGGTATTGAAATCCATTCGGGCCGTAACCGTATTGTGCGCCGTATTTTCGAGCACCTGGGCTACAAGGTCAGAAAGCTCGACCGCGTATATTTTGCCGGGCTCACCAAAAAGAACCTTTCACGCGGCAAATGGCGCTTTCTGGCACACAAAGAAGTACAGTTTCTGAAAATGAAATAGTTACAACTTAAAAAACCGTTGCAGTTTCTGATTGAATTCTTCGGGCGGAGTTGTAAAAAACTGTTTCAACCTGAGACGCAGTTTCAATTGGTTTAGTTCGCGCAAATGCTCTATCTGATTGGTCAGAATGCGTAATTCTTCTTCATTGAAACCGTATCTTTCAGCCAGTAAGTCCTCTGCAAAAACATGCAGATCGTGGTCATCGCCCAACTGATCTGTTATTTTGTTCAACTGATCTGTTTTCAGTTTAAAATATCGGGGATGCAAAAACCGGATAAAATCGAGCTGGTACCACAATCGTTTCAACTTTTTCCGCAGTTCGTGCCATTCCTCGGGATGAGGATTGGCGGGCAAATGTTGATAAATAGCCATGCTTTTCAGGTACGACTCACTGACTTCACGAAAAAAATGAATCCTCACCGGAAACTCGCTGTTGTTTTTTGTCAGGATGTCTTCAAAGCCATCGAAAAATGTTCGGATGGTATTGTGCAGGTTATTTTCAAGAAAACCGCGTTCAACCAATAACTTGTTTTTCTGAACCATCAGCTCGCGGGCGTTCCTGATTTTCTGTTCCGGCAAATGGTTGTTTAAATGCATTTCCTTGTCAAACAGCTCCACATTCACTGCCGATTCGCGCAATGGGGCCAGTAACTTGCCAAAATTCCTGACATCTTCATTGAGCTGACCAGCCGAATTGTCGGGTATTTCCCTGAAAAAACGCAGCAATGCGCGCAACCGCTTAAAACCCCTGCGAAGTTCGTGCACTTTCTGGTTTGAAGAGATATTTTCAGCCGCACAAAAGTAGCATGCTTTTTCGGCCTGATGAGAAATTGCCTGAATTAACCTGTTCCCGATGTTCTGAACCATAATTGAAATCAACGGTTTAGGCAAAAATAGGGATAATTCGCGAAAACGCGAGTCTAAATCATCTCAAATCCCGTGTATGGAACCAATGCTTTGGGAATTTTAATTCCTGCGGGCGTCTGATTGTTCTCGAGCAGAGCTGCAACAATTCTGGGCAACGCCAGGGCACTTCCGTTCAGCGTGTGTGCAATCTGCGGTTTTTTTGAGTTTTGGTCGCGGTAACGCAGTTTCAGCCGATTGGCCTGAAACGCTTCAAAATTAGATACAGAACTCACTTCCAGCCACATTTGCTGAGCCGCCGACCATACTTCAAAGTCGTAGGTCAATGCCGAAGTAAAACTCATGTCGCCGCCACACAACCGTAAAATACGGTACGGCAATTCCAGTTTTTCCACAAGCGTGGTAACATGATTCACCATCTCTTCCAGAATTTCGTAGGATTTTTCCGGGTGGGCAATCTGCACAATTTCCACTTTATCGAACTGGTGCAAACGATTTAAACCACGCACATCTTTCCCGTACGAACCGGCTTCACGCCGGAAACAGGCGCTGTATGCCGTATTTTTTACAGGAAGAACTTTGGCATCGAGAATCACATCGCGGTAAATGTTGGTCACCGGCACTTCGGCAGTGGGAATCAGATACAGATTGTCGCCTGTAACATGGTACATCTGGCCTTCCTTGTCGGGCAACTGGCCGGTACCAAAACCTGAATCTTCATTTACTACCAGCGGTGGCTGAATCTCTTCGTACCCGGCTTTTCGATTTTCATCCAAAAAGAAATTGATGAGTGCCCGCTGCAATTGTGAGCCTTTTCCGCGGTAAACCGGAAAACCGGCGCCGGTAATTTTCACGCCCAGTTCAAAATCGATGAGGTTGTATTTTGAAGCCAGCTCCCAGTGAGGAAGTGCATTTTCAGCCAACTGCGGCATTTCGCCGGCGGATTTAACCACTTCGTTGTCTTCTGCTCCTTTGCCCGGTGGCACCGATTCATGTGGCAGGTTTGGCAGTAAAATCTGCAATTCTGCCACTTTATTTTCAATGTCTGCAAACTGCCCGTCAAGTTGCTTAATGGTGTCTTTCAATGCTGAAGTTCGGGCTTTGGCAGCATCAGCTTCCTCTTTTTTTCCTTCGCGAAACAAATTTCCAATTTCCCTGGAAATGTTATTCATCTCGGCTTTAGCCTGTTCTGACTTTTGCTGCGCTTCATTTTTTTGCCGGTATAGGTCAACAATGGTGTTGACAATTTCCGTGGCATCAAAATTTTTCTTCTTCAGTTTTTCAATTACCAATTCCGGGTAATCCTGTATAAATTTCAGGTTGAGCATATTATTTTGATTTGAAGGTGCAAAGCTAATATAAAATAAAAAATCTCCTGCTGACAACAACAGGAGATTTCCTTAAATGCTATTTTTTGAGTAGCTTATTTTTCAATTCCGCCTTTCAGGTGATCCTGAAGTTCTTTCAGTTCATTCCAGTTACCGTCGGCAGCCAGTTTTGCCTGCTGCGGCCAGGTTGAAGGATTTTTTGAAGCATAACGGCTTCCGGCATCAACCAGAATTTCTTTCAGCTTATCTTCCGAAGCTGCAGCCAGGTCAGCATAAGTGTTGATTCCTGCTTCGTTGAAAATTTCTGCAATTTTCGGCCCGATGCCTTCAATTTTTTTCAGGTCGTCGGCTTCAACAACTTCTGTTTCAATCTTTGCAGCGGCTTTTTCTGCTTTGGCAGGTTCAGCTTTTACTACCGGTTTTTCCTTTACAACAGGAGCTTCGGCAACTGCCACATCCACATCAACTACCGGTTCAACCGATACAAATGAGCGGTTTTTTCTCTTTTTCTGAAACATCACAGTTCCGTCAGTCAAAGCGAAAAGGGTATGATCTTTCCCCATTCCCACATTTTCACCCGGGTGATGCTGTGTTCCACGCTGGCGAACTAAAATATTACCAGCTTTTGCATACTGACCTCCGTAAATTTTTACTCCCAGTCGTTTGCTTTCCGATTCGCGTCCGTTTTTCGAACTACCTACACCTTTCTTATGAGCCATGGTAATTTACTTTTTAGTTATCCAACAATGTTTTCAATTTGAATTTGTGTAAACTGCTGGCGGTGGCCATTGAGTTTTTTGTAGCCTTTTCTGCGTTTCTTCTTAAATACCAACACTTTATCACCTTTAACATGCCCCAGCACTTTGGCTGTTACTTTCGCACCATTTACGGTGGGAGTACCTACGGCCACTTTGCCGTCGTTATCAACAAGCAGTACCTTGTCGAAATCAACTGAGTCGCCTTCAACGGCTTCCAGCTGATGAACAAACAGTTTCTTTTCTTTTTCAACTCTGAACTGTTGTCCTGCAATCTCTACAATCGCGTACATAATTTCAACTTTTTTACGTTACACCGGCAGGCGGGAATCACTCTTGTTTCCTCTTGTTGAGCCTGTACGGTTCAAAATTTCGGACTGCAAAAGTAGTTATTTTTAACACATTGGCAAATGTTGGTGTAATAATTTTCCAAAAGCGTTTGAAAAACATCGGTTGGTTCACAAAAAGAAAACAAAAGAACAATACGAAGCTAATCCCAAAATGATTATTATATTTGTTTTCGCAATAAAAACCAGACTTTGGAGGAATGCAAAAAATACGATTGAACATCCTGGGATTATCAGTAAGTCAAACGCAATCAGGCGCATATGCATTGGTTTTATCAGAAGAAAATGGTGACCGCCGGATTCCGATAATCATTGGCCCGGTTGAAGCACAGGCCATTGCCATTCAACTGGAAGGATTAAAACCACCACGACCGTTAACCCACGATTTAATAAAAAACATAGCAATGGCATTTAACATTGTTTTGCTCGAAGTGGTTATCCATAAACTTGAAGAGGGCATTTTTTACTCAGAACTGCTTTGCGAAATGAATGGCCGGGAAGTTAAAATTGACTCGCGCACCTCTGATGCTGTAGCATTGGCGCTGCGCTTCAGATGTCCGATTTACACCACTGAAGATATTTTAAACAAAGCCGGAATTGTGTTGGAAGGCGAAGAAACCCGGCACCAGGAAGCCGGGAAAACCGGAAAAAAACCAGGACGTTCCGAATCGACACCATTCGCACGTTACACACTCCAGGAGCTTGAAGAGATGCTAAACGACGCCGTGCAAAATGAAGATTATGAAAAAGCATCGGTGCTGCGTGACGAAATAAATAACCGAAAGAAAAATTAACCGGAAACGATGAATAAAATCCTTGCCCTGCTGGTCATTTGTGCCGGCATTTTCTTTTTTAATCCTGTTGCCGCACAACAAACTGAACCGGCTGTTCCCGACGACAGACCAGTTTTGGTTGAAGACAATTCTCCGGACACATCAACCATTTTGCCAGACAAAGAGCGGGAAAACAATTTTTCGCTAACCACGCTGCTGCGTGGAATGCTTGGCATGGCTGTTTTGCTTGTTCTGGCTTTTGTTTTTAGCTCCGACCGCAGAAACATTCCCTGGCGAACTGTGGCAACCGGTTTGTTTATTCAGGTTTTGCTGGCCATTGGAGTTCTTTATGTACCTTTTATCAGAAACGGATTTGAATTTTTCGGGCAGATTTTTGTCAAAATTCTCGATTTTACCAAAGCAGGAAGTGAGTTTCTGCTGGGCGATTTGATGAATGCCGACACTTACGGTTTTATTTTTCTGTTTCAGGTTTTGCCTACCATTATTTTCTTTTCGGCTTTAACAAGTTTGCTGTTTTACTGGGGAATTATTCAGAAAGTGGTTTACGGCTTGGCCTGGCTGTTCACCAAAGCACTGAAAATATCCGGTGCAGAAGCACTTTCCGTTGCCGGAAATATTTTTCTGGGACAAACCGAATCGCCACTGATGATTAAAGCTTACCTCGAAAAAATGAGCAAATCGGAAATTCTGCTGGTGATGTCAGGTGGAATGGCCACCATGGCAGGAGGCGTTTTGGCTGCTTATATTGCATTGCTGGGCGGAAACGATCCGCAAATGCGACTCGAATTTGCCAAACATCTTTTGGCTGCATCGGTTATGGCAGCACCTGCTGCCATTGTATTTTCGAAAATGCTGGTACCTCCAACTGAAGCCATAAACAAACAGGTTGAAGTCAGTAAAGACAAAATTGGAAGTAATGTACTGGATGCCATAACCAACGGTACCAGCGAGGGAGTAAAACTTGCCGTAAACGTGGCAGCTATGCTGCTTACGTTTATCGCATTTATTGCCATGTTCAACTTTATAATCGGCAAAATTGGCCAATGGACAACGTTAAACGAATTAATAGCCGAAGGCACAAATGGCAGGTACGACGGACTTTCGCTGCAATTTATTCTGGGTTATACCTTTGCCCCGCTCATGTGGCTCATTGGCGTTGGTTCCGAAGACATAATTCTGGTTGGAAGACTACTGGGTGAAAAACTTATCCTCACCGAATTTATTGGTTACATTAGTCTGGCTGAACTAAAAGCAACAGCTGTTTTTACCCATCCCAAATCGGTTATCATGGCTACCTATATTTTGTGTGGTTTTGCCAATTTTTCGTCTATCGGAATTCAAATTGGTGGAATCGGGGCGCTGGCGCCGGGCCGGCGGGTTCTGCTCTCAAAATATGGCGTACCTGCGCTGCTTGCCGGAACACTGGCATCGCTGATGAGCGCTACAATTATCGGAATGATCATGGGATAACAACTCATTCAATACCAGATAAATACACCCAGCAAACAGGCAGATACAGAAACCGGAAAAACAAAAAATTTCATTTTTTTCTATTGTCAACGCAACCCTTTTCACCAACTGTGCATCAATACCACAGCACGAGTGAAACAAGAATATTCTGACATCGCAAAACAGTTGTTCAGAATAAATTTTATTTATCTTAAAAATTAAAAGAAAACATGAAGACAAAAAGAATGATTTGGAAAAGCCTTGTAGCTGTTGTTTTGGGAAGTGTTGTATTAACCTCCTGCATCGAAGATCCGGAGCCGGCGCCACTGGATGCTGTACCTGATGTTTTTGTGCAAAAAATTGTGCAGGACAGTGTGGAAATGTACGGACTGTCATTTTGGGTTCTGGGAAATAAATCACTGGATTCAGTTACTGTAAAAGGCCCTGGTGACGCAACCTGGACATTGGAAGAAGATCCGTCAGGCGACCGGGTGTTTAGCCTTTTTCCTGAAGACGAAGACTATACCGATTCGCTTCCTGACGACGGAGACTATACTTTCACCGTAAAAAGTACACAGGCAGATGAAGTTGCCATTACTGTTAAAGACAAACTGGAAGATGATGAACTTGACAGGGTTGTTATAGATTCTACGAAATTCAACAGCTCTAAACTTGAAATCTTCTGGCAGGAAGTGGATGACACCGATGGATATTACGTGCGTCTTTACGATGATTCTGACAAACTCATTTTTATGAGCTCAATTCTGGATGACGACGAAACAGATTACAATTTTGGATTATCCGACACAGGTTGGTCAAATTCAGGTGACAAAGCTCAGAACGGTGAAACCTACCGGGTTGAAGTAATGGCTATCCTATACGAATCGGGCACAAACAGCACCAACAGAGATTACAATGTTCAGTTTATTTCTATTGCCTCAACCGAAATTGTTTGGGGTGAATAATTATTAATTTTCCTGACTGAAAAAAGAGGGCGTTTCGGAAAAGATTCGCCCTTTTTCTTTTAAACTTTTCCTTGTACATTTGCACCTCAAATTTTTGACAGAATTCTGAAACAAAAGAACATGGAAATTCCGAGCAAATATACCCCGGCAGAAGTAGAGGAAAAATGGTACAAATTCTGGTTGGAAAACAAATTTTTTCATTCAGAACCCGATGAACGGGAGCCCTATACGATAGTTATTCCGCCACCCAACGTAACAGGAGTTTTGCACATGGGACACATGCTGAACAACACCATACAGGACATTCTGGTGCGCCGTGCCCGAATGACTGGCAAAAATGCCTGCTGGGTGCCGGGAACCGACCATGCATCCATCGCCACCGAAGCCA
>CAZCPH010000071.1:0-11110 GCA_964500105.1 uncultured Mariniphaga sp.
CCCTCTATGTAATTCTTAACCAAGAAGTTATAAAGACTATTGTGCTGTTTTGTGCTGATGGGATAAAAATCGCCCATTTGCACCAGTTGCAACCCTTTTAACGACGGCTTTTCTATGGTTGACATTCCATACTTTTCCCGGATATTTTTCCCTTTTTCGCTGTTCCAGTTATCGAGCAGCAAATGGGTAAACTGAAGAAAGTACTGTGCTGTTTTACCGGTAGGCAGACTAACCACTCCGTTTGGATTTTCGGCCACCCATTCGAGAAAACTCATAGCCGAAAGCAGCCCCAGTTTCGGAAAGCTGTCAACTGCAATGTAAGGCATGCGGGTGGTTATATTCTGTAATCTCGATTCACTAAGAAATGCCTGTTCTACATTCGAAAAATTTAGTTTCATATTCTCTTTTTTCTGTAATTCTGTTTTGTGTACGATTATGCCGATGCAATTTTCTCCAGCGCGTAGGCAGCTGCACCAAGCGGACCGGCTTTTTGTCCGAGTGCTGAAAAGCTGATTTCGGTATCTTCGCTGATATCGCGGTTGCTAAAGGTATAAATTGCCTGCTGAATTGGTGCTGCAATAAACTGGCTTGCTTCTGCAACCCGGCCACCCAGCACAATAAGTTCAGGATTAAAAATCTGTATGAGATAAACAATCCCTTTGCCCAGCCAGTAACCCACATCCGAAAAAATAGATATGGCAAACTGGTCGCCCCGGTTAGCTGCTTCAATAATGATGGAAATGTCAATTTTTTCCAAATCGTTGTTTACCAACTCTTTAATTAATGATGATTTTCCGTTTTGAATGCCCTGGCGGGCAATACGGGCTATTGCAGTTGCCGAAACAATGGTTTCGAGGCAGCCTTGCTTGCCGCAACTGCAAAGTACACCGTTGTCAACAATGGGCAAATGCCCAAATTCGCCCGAATACCCGGATTTCCCGGAATAGAGTTTCCCGTTGATGATTATTCCAAGGCCAAGACCCCAGTCAACCTGAAGCACCAAAACATTTTTCTTGTTCTTCGCCCGCCCGAAATGCTGTTCTGTAAACGCCCTCAGCTTCGAATCGTGATTGATGTAAACGGGCAGCCCGAAAACTTTCTGCAGCTCGCCTGACAAGCTGGATACACCGGGAAAATAAGTTTTATTAACGCCTTGCTTCTGATTGAGCAATCCGGGAAGGTCAATCCCCACCACCAGAACTTTTCTTTTTTCAATCTTACTTTCCTGAAGAATCCGGTCCAGTGCATCACTCACTTCTGAAAAAATCGCGAAATCGGTTTGAATTCTTACCGGAATAAAATGCGGGTCTCCAACTTCCTGGTTGTTGCTGTTAAAAATGGAAATTATGGTTCGGTTAACGTTAATGGTTATACCCACAATGTAAAACCCGTCTTCCACCAGTCCGTAAATATTTGGCCGCCGCCCGCCGCTCGAATCTCCACGCCCCAGTTCTTTCACCAGGCCCTCTTCTATTAATTCTACCAGCAGACTGTTTATTTTTGGCGTACTTAGTCTGATGATTTTCGACAGTTCAGAATTTGACATTGACCCTGAAAAGTAAAGGGTTTTCAGAATCTGCTTCTTGTGCAGCACTTTTTTTTGTTCAACCCCCTGGCTCTGATTTCCTGTATTTTTAAATAGTCTTTCCATTTTTTATTTTCTCCAACAAAAATTGACATTTTTTTAATGCAAAACAACATTCTTTTTAAAAAAATTAAAAAGAAAGCGCTATTTTTGTTAAAATTAACGATTACAAATCAATTAAAAAATATTTAACGCCGGCAAATATTGCTGATTCCTGAAAAAACCAGATCTTTAGAAACCAAATTTTTAAGACTTAAAACCACTTTGAGATGCAAATAAAAATACCGTTACTTTGTCTTCTTTTACTCACTGGCAGCCAGTTTTCAATCGGGCAATCGCGAAAAAAAATTCATATTCCCAATATACCCGGATACCAAACAATGAAATGCGATTTTCATATGCACACCGTGTTTTCAGACGGAATGGTGTGGCCAACGGTGCGGGTTGAAGAAGCCTGGCAGGAAGGACTTGATGCCATTTCAATTACTGACCACATTGAATACCAGCCTCATTCAAAAGACATTGTTGCAGACCACAACCGTTCTTTTGAAATTGCTGAGCCGCTGGCAAAAAGCAAAGACATTATTTTGGTTCGCGGTGCCGAAATTACCCGCAACATGCCACCGGGCCACTTAAACGCACTTTTTATACGAAATGCCAACCTTCTGGAACGCGACGATGTGTTTGATGCCATAAAAGAAGCGCGCGACCAGGGAGCTTTTATTATTTGGAACCACCCCGGATGGAGAGCACAACAACCGGAAGAGACTTTGTGGTGGGACGAACACACCCAACTTTTGCAAAGCGACTTGCTGCACGGAATTGAAGTGTTTAATTACAATGAACATTACCCCGAAGCCATTGACTGGGCCAGGCAGAAAAACCTGACCGTTTTCGCCAATACAGATATTCACGAACCCATTTCAATGGCTTATGACGTAACCAACGGAAACCGGCCGATGACACTCGTTTTTGCCCGGAGCAGGACTGAAGGTGGAATCAGGGAAGCGCTTTTCAATAAAAGAACAGTTGCCTGGTTTAACAATACACTGGTGGGCAGGGCAAATCTGATGGAACCCCTGTTTTTTGCTTCGTTAAAAATTACCAACCCTACTGGAAAACTGCAGTTTGGAGAATCCAAAAAAATTGAAATTGAGAACATTTCTGATGTGAATTATGAGCTGGAACTGGTTCAGCCGGGAGTAGGGTTCGATGCACCGGAAAAAATTACCTTAAAAGCACATCGCATCACTTCTGTTGAAATAAGCGGAAATTCGGAGCAGGTTGCAGCAATGAGCGAACTCAAAGCTTTCTACAAGGTGAAAAACATGATGGTCAGCTCGGCAGACAACCTGGTTGTAACCTTCCGGTTTGCAAATAATTAAATTATCTTCTGTTAAGCACATACGTAAATGAAAGCGCCTGCAAACAGTTCTCAGCTAAAAGAGTATTCGTTAACCGGAAATATGGAGATTTCGCCGGGCGTACACCTTATCACATTTCGCAGGCCATGGAGTTTTTTGCCCGGGCAGGTGGTAAAAATTGCATTGAACAACAACCATCCGCCACGAATTTACAGTCTCTGCAGCGGCAGTAACGAGCGCCATGCAGCTGTTCTTTTCAACATAAAAGAAGATGGTTTGCTTACTCCGAAACTGGCAGCATTGATTCCGGGAGAAAAAATTCTGGTATCTGAACCCTACGGGAGTTTTCTGGGAACAGCGGAGCCGGCCTGGTGGATTGCTACCGGAACGGGAATTGCCCCTTTTTACAGCATGCTGCGCTCGGGTTTGGGTAAAAACAAAAAACTGATTCACGGCGTAAGCTTTTTGAACCAGTTCTATTTTGAAGATGAGCTGGAAGAAGCCTTTGAAGATAACTATGTGCGGTGTTGCTCGCGCGAATCGTCGTGCAACACTTTCCCAGGAAGAGTGAACGACTACATTTCGGGACTGGAAAAGCTGCCCGACGTAAAATACTATCTTTGCGGAAAAGCCCTCATGGTGGTGGAAATGCGCGATTTACTTATTTCAAGAGGAATTCCGTTCGAAAACATTCAGGCTGAAATCTATTTTTAGTCTGAAAAATTAACCCGATATTGTAACGCAAAACAGGAATTCACTACTAATCAAAAAATTTAAAATCACTTAAAACATCTGAAATGAAAAAAATCTTTTCTGCTTTACTTGTATTGTTATTTGTTGCTGCTGCCGGCCAGTTGTTTGCACAAAATCTTGATGATGTGCTCAAAAAACATTTTGAGGCTGTTGGCCAGGAAAAATTAATGGAAAAACAAACCTACTCAGTAAAAGCAAAAATTCAGCAAATGGGGATGGAGTTGCCAATGGAGATGAAAATGAAACGACCAAATAAATTCAGAGTGGAGATGGAGATGCAGGGTCAAAAAATGATTCAGGCCTTCGACGGACAAAAAGGCTGGATGATTGCTCCCTGGATCAGTTCCGAACCACAGGATTTGTCAGGACCTGAACTTGACCAGGCTATGGAACAGGCCAATATTGACGGAGAACTGTACAACTACAAGGAGAAAGGCGCAACAGCTTCCCTGCTCGGAAAGGTGAATATGGACGGTTCGCCCATGTTTAACATTAAATTTACCGGAAAAGACGGCAATGTGAAAAACTATTTTATTGATGCCGAATCGTATCTTGTAAGAAAAGTAAAAAGCAAAGTTAGCGCACAGGGACAAGAGATGGAGGTAGAACAAAACCTGAGCGAATACAAAAATATTGACGGAATTTTAATGCCCATGAAAATTGAATCGAAAATGCCCATGGGTTCAGCAAATGTTATTTTTGAAGAAATTAAGTTTGGGGAAAAATTTGATGATTCGATATTTGCAAAACCCTAAAAAACAGCCAACTGATTTTCTTTGAAGAATTTTTCTTCACTTTGGCCGTCGGCATAATTATAAACAACGTCTGGCAAATTATCCGGAGTAACCACTGTTTGCAAAATATCCCGTTTAAAAATTTTTTGCAGCACAGGATCCTGGGCTATTTTATTTTTGAATAGAAACTGAAACCCGGTCGAAGTGTTTACGGAGTTACTGACTATTACATTATCTTTAATTTCAACAGGCGCAACAATAACAACTTCGAAAAAATTGGCGGAAAAATTTTCCAGTAAACTTTGACTGACTTGTTGGGCATGAAATTTTGCTTTATTTAAAAATTTACTATTTCCATTGCTTTTTGCGGTTGTTGCCGAACCTTCATAAATATTATTGTAAATGGCTGGCGAGGTAATGAAAACCACTTTTTTTACAGATGCTGTTTCTTTAATCATTTTCAACAGTTCACTGGTTTTTGTGATTAAAGGGATAAAAAGTTTTGAGCCGTTCGACATTACAGCCAACTCGTGCGGAACTCCGGAATGGACAATAATATCGCAATTGCTTACGAAATGCCGTAAATTTTCCGAACTTCCATCAAAAGGATCACAAATTTCGATATGCTGATTGGCCAGCAGTCCGGGTATGTTTGGTGTGGAATACGATTTTTGAATGTTTTTCCCGGGAATTTTCACGCGGTAATTTTCTGCAAGAAATTTTAAAGCAATATGGCAGCCCAAAAATTCGAGTCCTCCTATAATTCCAGCTGTTTTCATGAATTCCTGATTAATTTACATACAAAATTAAGCTACAGGAAGAGCCGGATGTTTGTATTTTTTACGCAATCATTTGAACTAACCGCTCAAAGGGCATCTTCAACAATAAAAATCAATTTAACTGACTTTTGTATTCTGTCGGGCTGCAGCCAAATTGCTTTTTAAAGGCACGTGAAAAGTAGGCTTGATCGTTAAACCCAAGGTTAAAACAAATTTCAGAAACATTTCCGGCATTTTGTTTGAGTAAATCGGCAGCTCTTTGTAAACGAAGTGAACGCATTAGCTGGCCTGCCGGTTGACCAATCAATGCGTTTAACTTCCTGTTTAACTGTGAAACACTCATATTCATATATTCAGCCAGTTGCTCCACAGAAAACTGATAGTCTCCGAAATGACTTTCGATTTTCCGGACAATTTTTTGAAGGAAAGCCTGATCTGCTGAAACTGCCGAAACTTCGGACGGTTTCATGGTGATTGATTTTCGGAAGCGTTCGCGTAAAAGTTTCCGCTGTTTTAAAAGATTCTCAATTTGAACTTTTAGTTCTTTGGCTTTAAACGGTTTTGTAATATACGCATCAATCCCTGATTCCAGACCTTCCATTTTATCATCGAACCCAGCTTTTGCAGTTAACATTATAATCGGAACATGACAGGTTTTCTCATTACTTCTTATTTGTTTGGAAAACAGAAATCCATCCATTTCCGGCATCATGACATCAGTAATTATAAGATCGGGAATTTCATCTTTTGCCTTTGATATCCCTTTTTCACCGTTTGAAGCTTCTATAACTTTATAATCTGTTTCCAGCAGCTCACGAATATAATTCCGCAAGTCAAAATTATCTTCAACAATTAAAACTAACTCATCATTATAAGAGCCGGAAGAATTAAACTCAGAATTTTTCTCTTCTGCTTCAATGATATCAAACCCATTTAGTAATGATTTCCCGGAATGTGTTTTGATAAACTCATCTTTTTCGATTGTAAAATTGCCTAATGGAAGCCGAATAATAAACTCGCTGCCTTCACCCTCTTTACTATTTACCGAAATATTCCCTTTATGAAGTTCAATCAATTCTTTTGTAAGCGCTAATCCTATTCCTGTACCTTCATGCTTTCTGGTAGATGATCCGTCAACCTGGTAAAAACGATCGAAAATATGTGGCAACCGATCAGAAGGAATGCCTATCCCGGAATCTTTAACCCTGATTTCGACAATGGAATCAATAATGTTTAAACATACTTCGATTTCACCGTTCGAAGCAATAAAATTAAATGCATTCGCAATCAGATTATAAAAAACCTTTTCTATTTTATCCGGATCAAAAACAACAGGAATGTTTTTGTAGTCCGATTCAAACTTCAAATTTATTTTTTGTGATACTGCCAGAGACTCAAAAGAATAAAACAGACTTTTTAAAAACGAAACAATGTTATGTTGTTCTGCTTTCAATTCCATTTTTCCGGATTCAAGCTTTGAAAGATCCAATAACTGGCTTATTAAAGCAAGAAGTCGTCTTGCATTCCTGTCTGCAATCCGGAGTTTTCCTTTTTCCTTCATTCCGATATTTCCAGTCATAATGCTTTCAATCTGGCCGAGAATAAGCGTCAGTGGTGTACGAAACTCGTGAGAAATATTGGCAAAGAACCTGGACTTCAACTTGTCAAGCTCCTTAAGTTGTGCCTGTGCTATCTTTAATTCATTTAAAGTTATTTCAATCTTGTTTTTTGCTTCCTCAACTTTTTTAAAGTCTTCAAACCGGGCATAGGCTATCGAAAATACTTCAGCCATTGTCTTAACCACTTCCAGCTTTTCATCGGTAAGGGGAGAAACATTCCCAACATAGAGCATGCCCTGAGCGAAAGGAACAATGTGCATATAAAGAGATTCCGGTGGAGCAGATGAACCCTGGTAAGCTTCCACGTTCTGAACTTGCCCGGTTTCAATCAAAGATTTTGTCCAATCAACAAATTTTTCCTTATTCCAGTGCTCTTTGTATATCTGATTTCTCTTCCAGTAATTTACAGTTTTACTAATGACTTCGTTTGCGTTCAGAGATAGATTCAATACTCCCAGCGACTTACCATCTGGAGTACTCAGATAAATCTGAACTTTCTCTTTCTCTTCATCAACAATAAAAACTCCGCAGCGAATAAAAGGGATTTCCAGGGTTTCCAGCTCACGCCAGATAACCGGTATAATGCGATTGAGGTCTTCAGAGTTACGCATACTTGCTATTTCACCGCGAAGCCTGTCTGCAGATGCTTGTTTAATCGCTTCATTTGCCAGTGCTTCTGCTTTTTGAATGTCGAGAAACCGGGTGTAACTCTGCTCAAAAACCTGCCCAAAACGCTTCAGAATTTTATTGTCGTTATCAGATAATTTTTTTCCAAAATGATTAACTACGAAGATTGATGTATAATGAGATACTGAAACTGATCTTGTATAGCCGCCTTTACGAGATAAAACCTGTTTCTTCCATTCTGGAGTGGAAGAATTATATGGCGGATGTTTAAACAAATGTTCAAAGAATTCAATCTTTTCCTCCCTTGTGTATTCTTCCACAAAAAATCTCTCCTCTTTTGTTGTAGCCTCTGCCAATACTCTGTAAATAGGACGATTAAGAAAAGGGATCGCTGCTTTTTTCATATAATTTTCTGCCACACCCGTTGATCCCCAAAAAGTGAATTGTTGATCAATTTCGTTATTATTTATAACCATAAAAACTCCGGTTATATCCAGGTTCATATTACTCAATTCATGAGCAACTATATTAACAATCTTCTGCAAATCAGAGGAATGACGCATTGACATCGCATATTCTCTTACCTTTTCAAAAGCTTTCTCAATTTTAAGTTCGCGACTTTTTGCCGCAAGCTTTTTTTTTAAAGCGCTAACTTTTAACTCTGAATGTGTCATTTAAGATTTTCCATATATTTTTAACGAATTACAGGCTTTAGATCATGCAGTAAAAAAGTCTCGTTGTAATTTAATTTTAAAATCAATTTATTTTTTTGAATTCATTTCAATTTAAGGATAATTTTCTAATTGAAAACTACTAAAAGCTAAGAACTTTAGTGATTTTGAACATTAAAACAAAATGATCTAAAATATTGCGCTCAAAATGTTAAAGAATATTAAAATACATTTATGTATTAAATTGAATAATTACAAAATGCAAGCAAAATAAGAGCAAATTGTCAAACCTGGGAAGCAAAATCCACAAAACATAAGCAAAATCACACCAATTAGACTAAAAAAGAAGAAAATTAAAAATCAAGCATCCGGCATGTTTTTAAGAATATGTTATTCAACATGTTTTTGGGCCACAGCATGCCGGTAACTTGCATGTGAAATTTAAAAACAAATGACATGAAAAAATTATTTTTGACATTAACTCTTACAGCATTTCTTTTGGGAAGTGCATTTGCAGAAGGGAACAGAATACCACTTATCGGTTCGAAAGCTCCTTCATTCACGGCACAATCAACCAACGGGAAAGTCACCTTCCCCGAGAGTTTCGGTAACAACTGGAAAATACTGTTCAGCCATCCGCAGGACTTTACTCCGGTTTGCACTTCCGAATTGCTTGAACTTGCTTATATGCATGATGATTTTGAAAAACTGGGAGTAAAGCTTGCTGTTATCTCCACCGATGAGCTAAAAATCCATAATCTTTGGAAAGCGCACATCGAAGATTTGAATTACAAAAACAGGGGACAGCAAAAAATTCATTTCCCAATTCTGGAAGACAACAAGGCAGAAGCATCAAAACTTTACGGAATGATTCATGAACCAGTAAGTACAAATCGCGATATTCGCGGGGTTTTCATCATTGATTCTCAAAACATTGTTCGATCAGTCAATTTCTATCCGATGGAAGTTGGCCGGAATATTGATGAAATTCTGCGAACCGTTTCCGCATTGCAAACTTCCGATGACGCAAAAGTTTTAACACCTGCAAACTGGAACAAAGGAGATGATGTATTGATTCCGCATTTCCCTTATACCGCAGAGCAATTGGCAAACGACCCGGGAATAAAAGACAATTATTATAGTGTGGGTGAACGGCTGTGGTTCCGGAAAGGAACAAAGTAAAAGTGACAAGGAATTGGTGAAGAACGCAATCTTCAATAGAAATAGTTAGAATTAAACAGCTAAAAAGGGAGCTTTTGCTCCCTTTTTTTATTGTTATTCACTGAATTTCAGCAAATTAAAACTCAATGGAAACAAAATGCTACTTTTCGGGTGTTAAACGAACAACTTTGCCCGGATTATTCAGCACCACGTAAATGGCGCCATCCGGACCGGTGGAAACATCGCGCACACGCCCTGCTCCCTTAAAAATAACCTGTTCGTGCACCACACGGTCTTCTTCAATTTGCAGCAACCGCACCTCTTCGTATTTTAATGCACCAACCAGCAGCCTGTTCTTCCATTTTTCAAACAAATCGCCGGTGTAAAAGTCAAGCCCGCAAACTGCAATAGAGGGTTTCCAGTAAAGGTTTGGCTGTTCCATTCCGGGCATGTGGGTATTCTCAGTTATAATCGAACCGTTATAGTTTCTTCCGTAGGTAATGGTTTCCCAGCCGTAATTTTTGCCGGCTTCAATCTTGTTCAGCTCGTCGCCACCCATAGGCCCGTGTTCGGTTGTCCAAAGATCCCCTGTTTCAGGATGAATGGCCATTCCCTGGATATTCCTGTTTCCCAGACTGTACAACGATTTCATGGCTTTATCATCGTAAATAAACGGATTGTTTGCGGGAATTTTTCCGTCTTTATAAATTCGATGCACCTTACCGTTGGGCAGTGTGTTATCCTGGGCCTGAAATCCCCTGCCCCGGTCGCCAATGGCAAAATAGAGATGCCCCCACGGATCGAAAACAATGCGGCAGCCGTAATGATGGCGCATTGTGCTGTAGGTTTCGGGCGGAGCTTCAAACAGAACCTCCTGGTTTGTCCACGCGTTGCTTTCAATTTTTCCGCGAACAATGCGTGTCAGTGCCGGCGGCCTGTCTCCCTCAAAATCTTCAAGCGCATGACTGTATGCCAGGTAAATCCAGCCATTTTCTGCATACATCGGATCAACTGCAACATCCATTAAACCGCCCTGCCCTTCGTGCAGTACTTTCGGCGTATTTTTTACCGGTTCGGGCTGAAGCACGCCATTTTTCACCACCCGCAAACGACCGGGCCGTTCAGTAATCAGCGCTGTATTCTTATCAATAAAATCAATGGCCCACGGAATTTCAAGGTTATCGGCAAAAGTTTCAACCTCCATAAAATAATCCATGGTTTCAAACATTTCAGGTGTTGCCGGTTTTACCACACCTTTTTCGTTTTCAGCATCGCGAATGAATTGCACAACAGCCTGAATTTCGCTGTCAGACATGGAACGTTCGTAAGATGGCATACCCAAATGTGGTATGCCGTGTTTTATGTTCCGGCGGATGTAGCTGTCTTCGGCACCAAACTGCCAAACGCCGTCAATCAGGCTCGAAGCCATTCCGCCGTTCAATTCTGCGCCATGGCACTGCGCACAGTATTGCTGGTACAAAGCGTTACCGTTGGGCTGGGCACAAAGTGTAAAGCTGAAGGCCATAAAGAGAAACACCGGATAAAAAGCAATTTTTAGTTTTTTCTGGTAAATGTTCATTTGCTAATGGTTTAAAATTTATTAAAAGTACAAAAATCCTATCGAAAAAAAGTTTACTGAATCACCGGATTTCTGACAAAAAATTTCACGCTTCGGAAAATACTTTCTCCATACTCTCCCACAAAAGAACCGCTGTTTTGTCCCAACTGAATTTCTCCTTCTGCACAAAACCTTTGCTTATCAGCTCGTTCCGAAACTCAGAATCGGTTGAAATTTTACTCATTGCCTCTTCAATCTG
>CAZCPH010000072.1:0-11095 GCA_964500105.1 uncultured Mariniphaga sp.
TTGATAAAAATAAGTTTTCCTTCGTCGGAAGACGGAAGTTTGAACGTTTTGCGGTACCAGCCAATTCCGCCGGGCAGCGCGCCACCACCGGGCGAAGCCGGATGTTTGTCACTAAATTCGCCTTCAATGCTCCAGTCGTGCGGCAGATTTAAAATTCGCCAGCCGGAGTCGTCGATGCCGGGCGCTGAAAAGTTTTCGGAATCATCCAGGGTAAATTTCCACTCTTTGGTAAACCGGATGCGTTCACGGGGATTTTGCTGCTTAATTTGATTGCAGGAATAAAAGAGAATAACGATAGAAAAGAAAAACCAAAATTTCTTCATTTTTACAGGTTTCTGTTGATATCCTGCAAAAATAGAAATTTGCCCTGAAAGTTATTGTTGAAACTACAAATTAATTGAATTCAAACATTAAATCGACCTGCAGACCTTCAACCCTAATTTTTTTCTTTTCATTACGACGGAAAACGTAAACCACACCATATTCCTGAGCGCGCTGGCGTTTCATTTTTGGCGGCACATCCCCAACATTCTCTTCAATCTCGGTCCATAGTTTACTGATAAAATCGTTGGTTTCTTTCCGCACCTGCTGCATTTTCTCGTAACTGCGAAGGGTATTCCTTTTCAATGTGTGCTGAAAAACTGCAGCTTCATTAAAATTTTCCACATTCACTTTTACCAAAGCAATGGAAGGATTGTAGATGGGACTACCCCCATGCTGCATTCTTTTTTGTTCGCCTTCAATCACTTTTTTACCCCATTCCAGAATTTCCTGTTCGCTGTTGAGTGACGGAATTTTGCCATCGGTATCCTGCAGGCCGTAAAATGCAAGAGCTTCCTCTTTCAATTCTCCGCGTTCAATATTCATAAACAAAACCTGAATGAAATGCGAAACATACAACCTGGCTTTGTCAAAGGTTGCTTTGTAATCTGCACTTCTTTCCGATTCAATCTTCAAATCGAACTCATAATGTTTCAAATGATTTTCGAAGTTCAGCTTTACATTTTTCAAATCGACCAGGGTGTTTTTTGAAAAAGCAAGCTTCCCTGAATCCCGGTCTTCGGCAATGTTAAGTGCGGCTTCCATGGCACGGAGCCTTGCTTTATCGGTGGTCGGCAAACGGCGGTACGGCATAATTTATATTTTAAACGTTGTGCGAAGTTAAAGATTTCCGTATTCTGTTTAACGCGTTCGCAGAATAAATTTATACACAGGGAGGTGTGAATAACAATCTGTTTTTCCCTATTTTTACCGCAAAACGAATTGTATGAAACTGGTATTTGCAACAAACAATCAATATAAACTAAAAGAACTTCAAGCGATCCTGGGCGATCATTTTGAACTACTTAGCTTAAAAGACATCGGCTGTTCTGAAGAGATTCCGGAAGATTATCCAACGCTGGAGGGAAATGCCCGGCAGAAAGCTTTTTACATCCATGAAAAATACGATTACCCGTGCTTTGCCGACGATACCGGTCTGGAAATCGACGCATTGAATGGCGAACCGGGTGTTTATTCAGCCCGTTATGCAGGCGAAGCCAAAGATTCGCAGGCTAACATGAATAAAGTGCTGGAAAATCTTCAGAATGAAGACAACCGCAAAGCCCGCTTCCGAACGGTCATTTCACTGGTTTTAGACAACGAAGAAAAGCAATTCGAAGGCATTGTGGAAGGAGAAATTACCCGTGAAAAAAGGGGCGATTCAGGCTTTGGCTACGATCCCATATTTTTACCCGACGGTTACGTTAAAACTTTTGCCGAAATGGACCTTTCTGCAAAAAATGAAATCAGTCACCGGGCACGGGCAGTGCAAAAACTGGTGGAATATTTGAAAACGCTGGCCTAGCCGGCATACAAAATCCTTGATTTTACCTACTTTCGTTGTTCAAATCAGGCGATTCATGACAAAAAAAGAAATCCTGCTTCTGTTTTTGGTGACCATCCTTGCTTTTTGGCAGGTTGCTTTCCTGAAATTTGGGATGAAGTGGGATTTTGTGGATGCCTTTTTGCCATCGCGGTATTTTTTTTCGGAATCGATTTTAAACAACCAATTTCCGCTTTGGAATCCTTACCTGCTTTACGGAACGCCCATCTTTGCCGATTTGGTTTCGGTTTTTAATCCCGAATTCTGGATTGTTGGAAATTTATTCGGCTATTCCAACATCACTTTACAGTTCATGTACCTGGTGTATCTTGTTTTGGCTGGCGTTTCTTTTTTTTACTTTCTGAAGCAGTTTAATTCTGACCAAAAAATATCACTCGGCCTGGCGGTTGCATACATGCTGTCGGGATTGACGGTGGGTAACGCCCAGCACCTGGCGTTTGTGGCCGGATATGCTATTTTACCTTTTGTGGTTGCAAGTTATTTCCGGTTCATCCGGCAACTTAACCGGTCAAATCTGGTGCAACTGGCCATTTCGCTTTTTCTGATGGTTTATGCCAGTTACCCGGGACTGACAATCATTCTGGGCTATTTATTGCTTTGCATTTTCCTTTCCATTTTAGTTGTCCGCCGGAGTGATAAAATCTACCTTAAAAAATATCTGATTTTTCATTTTCTGTTGGCGGGAATTGCAATTTTGTTCAGTACGGTTCTCATTGTTGCCTTTGTTCAGGGAGCACCTTTTTTAAAGCGCTATAGCGGAATAACCGTTGATCTGGCACACAAACACCCGTTTTCGCTCCAATCGGTTTTATCATTTTTGCTGCCCATGGCTACAGGTTCAGACCCGCAATTTTTTAAAACCGACCCTTCCATGTCCAATGGTTACTGGGGAATTGTCAGCCTGGTTTTATTTCTGGTTGCCGTTACAAAAAAAGCGAAAAACAAAACATCATATGTCATTTTGGGCTTCGGAATTTTTTCGCTACTGGCTTCCTTTGGCGACCGTTTTTTTCTGCGGGAATTTCTGTACCGTTATTTTCCGTTGATGAACATGTTCCAATACCCGGGAATTTTCAGGGCATTTGCCATTTTTGGTTTTCTGGCTTTTACGGGAATTAACCAAAAGCCTGAAGATCTGATCGAAAATGAACGCAAACGCCTTAAAATCATCTTGTTTATACTAATTACAATCCTACTGATTCTGATTGTTCATTCGGCATTAAAAGTGGAAAATTTTGCATTTTTCAATCCTGATCTTTCTTTCAAAGAAGAACTTTTGAAAGCTACCCGGTTCGATGCCATCATTTTTCAGGGAACCATTCAATTGATGATTTTGCTCGTTTTTATTTTGGCCGTCTGGAAAATTAAAAACAGCAGACCTTTCGCAACAACGCTGCTTCTTTTGTTTGTTTTCGACGGAATTGTATCAACCCAGCTCAACATTCACTATACGGTTGTTGGAGAAGACAATCCGGTACAGTTTCATCGCCATCTGAAATCTTCACCAAAAGGATTTCCAATCCCGGAGCTCAATCCAATTGGAGAAAATTCGGATCGGAATGCGCAGAACGAATTTATTTGGATGAACAACAATGTTTTCCCGAAGAAAGTTACATTCGACGGACTGGTTTCTTTCAAGCTTAACGGACACGCTTTTCTTTCTGACAATTACCCCGATTTACTGGAAGCCGTAAAAATGAATCCTGTTGTTTATTTTTCCGATGACATCAGAGAAGACACAAACATCGGTAATTTTAGTCCAAAAACTGTTTTCCTGACAGAAGAACACTTCAAAACTCTGGAAGGGAAAAATTTTATTTCAAGCAGCAGCGATCAGCTCGAAATAGTCAAATTCTCGCCCAAACAAATTGAAATTAAAGCGTTTACCAGCCACCCGCAACTGCTTATTTATCAACAAAATTATTTTACCGGATGGAGTGTTTTGGTTGACGGTGAAAAGCAAAAATTACTGAAAAGTAACTTCACACACATGGCAGTTCTTGTGGCGCCGGGCGAGCATACGGTTCGTTTCGAATACAGAAATCCCGTAATTCTAGTAGCTTTTGTTGTCAGCTACCTTGTGTTTTTTTCCTTAATTGGTCTGGCTCTTTGGTTTTATTTGCGCAAGAATGCTGAAAAGAAAAAACAAGTGACAGTATTGCTTATTTCGGCAACAGTTGTTTTCATTGGCGGAAGTTTTCTGAACCGGTACTTTTACCACAAAAACAGACTTGGTCTGGCATCTGAATTTGCTGAAAAAACTGAACAGTGGAAAGAAAGATACAGCAACATCAGCATATTGCTGAGCACTCATTTAAACGAAATAAAAAACCCGGTGTATGCCGACACCGTGTTTTTTGTTGACGAAAACACAAATATTCCGGCCCTGAGCCAGTTTCTTATGAAATCGAAAACAAATCATTTCGCTTTTATGTGGCAGGGCGGCATTATAAACAACGATCTGTTCGAGTTGATTTATTCGTTCTATCCGGACATCATCGAACAGAAAAAAACTCACAATTCAGGATATTTATTACTGGGAAAGACCGAAAACACTCATCAACACTTTGTTTATCATGATTTTGAACCACCAAATTCACCGGTAACAAAAAAAGAACCATTGCGCATTCGAAGAGATTCCGAAACAGGCAACCATACTTATTTTTACGGCGAAAATGATGAATGGGGAATAACCATAGAAATTCCTGTTGACAGCATTTTACCGAGCCCCTCAAAAATTACTGTAACCACTGATTTTATGTTTGAATCGGAGAAAAAGGAAATTCCGCTTGTTTTTACCACATTGCGGAAAAGCCAAACACACCTCTACGCAATTTCCAAAATCGACCGCTTTGCCCGTGAAACAGGGAATTGGTACAGAGCTGCTTTTTCCATCCAAAATCCCGAATTGCAGGAAGGAGACCTGATTAAATTCTATTTCTGGAATAGAAACAAAGCACAATTTCAAATCGACAACCTGAAAATAGATTTCGGGGATTCAGAATAATTAATTGTAACCGGAAAAAGACTGATCCAAACCTATTTTTTTAAATTTGCCCCATGGCCGTCCGTTAAAATAAAATAACAGGACCAACGTTTAAAAGTGGAATTCATCCCGTATTGCAAAGGGAAAATACCGGGATTAACAGATCGATCGTTACAAAATGCTGAAAATCGTATTCACAACACTGGCAGTTTTTACTGCGCTGTTTTCTTTCTCACAGCGGGAAAAAGAAAGCTGGCAGGATTATTTATCGTTTTCCGATGCCACTAAGATTGCAGTTGCACCTTCTAAAATATATTGTGCCACAAGTGGCGGATTGTTGTATTACGACATGCAGGACAACAGCATCAACAAGTTTTCGGGCATTTCGCTCCTTTCAGATTTTGGAATAAAAACCATTGCCTGGAGCGATGAAAACAACGTCCTTGTTGTGGCTTACAAGAACAGCAACATCGATTTGGTTTACGAAGACCGTATTTTCAATATTCCCGACATCAAACGAAAACAAATTGCAGCGAAAGACATCAACAACATTTCGTTTAGCGGAACAGAAGCCTACCTTTCGTGCAGCTTTGGCATTGTGGTTTTGAACCTCGAAAAACAGGAGGTTAAAGACACTTACATTATTGGTCAGGAAGGTACAAATTTGAATGTAAACGATACCGAAGCAGACGCAAATTATTTATACGCGGCTACCAACTCCGGCATTTTCAGGGCAGACAGAAACGGAGCCAACCTGCTGGATTACAATAGCTGGTCGCGTATAGAAAACATACCGCGCGCAACTGGAAAATTCAATCATCTGGTGACCCATGAAGGAAAAATTATTGCCAATTATACACCCGATGAGTGGTACCTGGACGAAATGTATATGCTGAATGGCAATGCATGGGAAACTTACCTGCCTCAAATCAGGTTCGCATTCGATATGCAAAGCAACGGAGAGTTGTTGACCATTTCCAGCAGAGACGCGATTTTCATCATCGGCAGCAACCACACCATTGCCCGTAAAATCAGTACGTATCAGCTGGACGGAAAGCAGGTTTCACCCATCAAACCCAAAAGTGCAGGGGTTGCAGTTGATGGAACCGTTTGGGTTGCCGACACCGACCATTCGCTGTTAAAAATTTCAGGCGAAACTATTGAAAAGCTGAATTTACCCGGCCCGATCGACAATGAAGTGTTTTCGCTGCATCAGTTTGAAAACAGTTTGTGGATTGCTCCGGGAAACAAAAGAGGCTGGGAGCAGCCACGTTTTCAGCGTTTCAGAAACAACGAATGGCAGCATTTCACAAAAAATGAACACCCGGGGCTCGACGGATTTTTCAACATTGTTTCCATTGCAGTGAACCCTGCAAACGAAAATCATTTTTTTGCTGCCAGCTGGGGAGGTGGTCTGCTGGAGTTTAAAAATGATGCACTTGCCGAACGATACACCAATCACAACAGCCCACTTGAAACAGCGTTGCCACAACAACCCGATGAGCCTTATGTACGCATAGGCGGAATGGATTTCGACTCGGAAGGAAACCTGTGGATGACCAACTCGGAAGTGGCCAGAAATCTGGTAAAATTATCGCCCGGAGGCGAATGGCAATCCTTTACATTGCCCGATGCAGCTAACAGATTCAGCATTGGAAAATTGCTTGTTACTGAAAACGATGACAAGTGGATTTTGCTGCCCAGCGGAAACGACGCGTATGTTGTGGACAAAACGGGCACCAACAAAAAGCGGTTGCTGATTACCTCCTACTTCAACAATGGCGTTCACGAAGATTTCAACCGGATGAACGACGCCTACTGCATTGCTGAAGACAGGGATGGCGCTATCTGGATCGGAACATCGAAAGGTGTGGCAGTTTACAACAATCCGGGGCGTATCTGGGATGCAGAAACTTTTTATGCCATTCAGCCCAGCCTCGATTTGGGCGACGGCCTTTACCATCCGCTGCTGGAAACGGAAACCGTAACTGCCATTGCTGTTGACGGCGCCAACAGAAAATGGATTGGCACCAGCAATTCTGGTGTTTACCTAATCTCTGCAAACGGAGAAAGAGAAATTTTGCACTTTACCGCAGAAAACAGTCCGTTGCTTTCAAATAATATTACTGATATTGCCATCAACCAACTTACCGGCGAAGTATTTTTTGGCACCAGCGAAGGGTTGATATCATACCAGGGTGAAGCCATTCGCGGAAAAGAAACATTTGCCGACGTGTATGTTTATCCAAATCCGGTGCGCGAAACCTGGAGCGGCCCGGTTACCATAACCGGACTGGTGGAAGACAGCGACGTGAAAATAACCGACATCAGCGGAAACCTGGTTTATCAGGGAACTTCGCTGGGTGGACAAACGGTGTGGGATGGTAAAAACCTGAATGGCAACCGCGTAAAAACCGGAGTTTACCTCATTTTTTGCAACGATAAATTCGGGGAAGAAACCCATATCGAAAAGTTATTGTTCATCAATTAACCGCTATGAATTTAAAATCTGAAACCCGGAACTCAAAACCCGAAACTTTTCACGAAGGCCCCGCAGGTCCGAAGGACTCCTTCGGAGGATTCCCACGGAAGGTGCCTTCAGCAAAACTTTAAACCAACAATGCTTGCCACAACCGAAGGAATCATTCTGCATTATATAAAATACGGCGAAAATTCCGTTATTCTGAACATTTACACCAAAGCTCTTGGCAGGCAGGCTTATATTTTGAATGTTTCGCGAAGTAAAAACTCGAAAAACAAAACCGGTATTTTACAGCCGCTTTTTCTTGTTAATTTGGTAGCCTACCAAAAAGACACACGCGAAGTTCAACGCATAAAAGAGATCAAAAACCAGCCGGTTTACCAGAATATTCCTTTCGACGTAACCAAATCTACGCAGGCCATTTTTCTGGCCGAAATGCTGGGAAAAACACTTCGTGAACAGGAAAGCGCACCGGAAATGTTTGAATTTATTCAAAATTCACTGCTGTTTTTCGATTTGGCTGAAGAAGGTGCACCAAACTTTCACTTATGGTTTTTGTTTCATCTTACCGAATATCTGGGATTCCTGCCTGACACCCAAAAGGTTGGGTTTCGCAACTGGTTCGATATGCGCAAAGGGCAGGTTTTATCGCACGAACCTCCACATCCGTTTTTCTTTCACCCCGAAGCAACTGAAGGATTATGCCAACTTTCTGCTTTAAAATTAAGCGACCTCAGAAAGTTTAAAATTAACCGGGATTTGCGTGCCTACCTCACGTCAAAACTGGTGGAATACTACCAGTTGCATTTTGAACACCTGGGCGAGGTAAAATCCTTAAAGGTATTGCACGATGTGTTTGCCTGAAATCACATTTTCAGAGCAGCTTTGGAAAACATATAATCGGGAATTTCCTGATTGAATTTTATGTCGGTGATTTTAAATTCCGTTCCGTCGCCTTGTTTCAGCATATCTTTGTAAACAACAGTTTTAGGGAACCAGCGACCTTCCATCTGAACCACGTTGCTCATTGTTGACCGTTTCAGCAGCTGCCCGCTTTTGGCGTAAAGTTCTTCCTTTAGCGGCACAAAACGCCCGGTATCTACCCACAATTTTCGTGAAGCATAAGCAACGTCATCCACTTTGGCTTTCAGTTCGAGCACCCAGGTTTTTCTACCATCAATCTCTTCAGTGCCAACAACTGCTGCGTTATAGGTTTCGGTAAGTTTGCGGTCGTCCATCATATCTTCGTACGAAAGGTCGGAACCCATTACCGATTGACGCAGCATATGGCCTGAAATCTGAATTGTACGATCAGTTGAGGGAGAATAAATCCAAAGCTGATTTTCGAGTTTGAGCATTTTTGTACCCTGTTCGCGTGCCGGCGACAGGTATTCGGTAAACGACTGTTTGTCTCCAACCACATAACTTCTGGAAGTAATGGTCCGGCTGGCCCGTTTCCCGTGAATGGTCATCGACGACTCAAAAATCCGGTTTTCAGACGACATGTTTTCATCTATTTTTTCAAGAATTTTATCCGCTTCCGGCTGACCAAGACCGATTAATGTAAAGGCGGCAAATACAATTGTTAAAAATGCTTTCATTTCATTATTCATTTTAAAAAGCTTTTAGCTGTATGCCTCAAGCCACAAGATTTTTTACTATTCTCTTCTTACTTCTTACTATTCACGCTCATCTTTCACGCTTCGAGCTCCTTAAACAACTGCGAAGTTTTTCGTTTATAAATACCTATACCGGCAAGCATTGTACCAATTACCGTAGAAATAAGTCCGGGTAAAAACCCGATGTAGTAATCAACCGGCGTAACCCGGGCTCTGATGCTGGTTGGGAACATCATGGAAGCACCTTCCATCATGCCCGAAATGTCAATTCCATATTTTTGCACCAATGCTGCAAAGCCCAGCCCAACTGCCGTTCCAAGCACAGTGCCGGCAATTCCGATAAAAACCGATTCATAAATCAGGGTACGGTACACATGGCTTTTTTCTTCGCCCATGGCCAGTCTTACGCCAAATTCGCCGTACCGTCTGAGTCCTCCAAGTAAACCGGCATTCCACAATACCAGCGCCATTGCCAGTACAAAGATCATTGAGATATAAATGGTCCACACATTGGCCAATGCCACATATTGACCCATGCTTCCCTGCTGACTTAAAGCTTTCATTACCGGTACATACTCATCGGGGTTACCTTCGTAGTTTAAATTGAATTGTTCTGCCAGCTGAATGGCTTTCTCATCATCGTAAAAGCCGTCTTCCAGGAAACCGAAAAGCTCGCCCGCAGCATCGTACATATCCAGCGCTTCCCTGGCATCTTCAATATCCACAATAATGCTTCCCCTGTCCATCGCCTCTGCACCAAATGATACCGTTCCAGCCACTGTAAAATTGTACATGGTCATGCTACCGTTCATGGTTGAACCGATCAGCGTTACCTCATCGCCGGGATTTACGTTCAGTTTTTGGGAAAAGTCTTCACTCAACAGTGCTTCACGCCGATTCTGTATCATACTGCCCCGTACCAGCGATTTCTTCATGTTCAACCGTTCGGCTTCTTTGCTTTTCCCCGATAACAGATCGATTCCAATTCCCATTGCCGGTCCCTGCGACCGGGTTTCGCCAGTTTCATCCGGTGCATCCACCAGACCACCAAAATAGATACGAGGAGCCCATTTTACCTCAGGCATTGTTTCATTTAAACCGTTCAGTAAATCTTCTACATCCATCAGTGCCAGATCGTTAGGCACCTGACTTGCATTTTCGGCGTAAGCACGGGTCATCACTTTCAAATGTCCGTGACTAAACCGGGCATTCATCTCTATGGTATCACCCATAAAACCGGTAACGTAGGCATGCATAAAAACGGTGAGCATAACGCCTACTGCCACAACAATGATGGGAACCCGGCTGCGGCTTTTATCGCGCAGCAAACCTTTTATCAAAAATTTTATCATTGTATTCTCCCCCTTAAAGCTTCAGTTGGATTCATTTTCGCAATTCTCCTGGAAGGCCAGTAACTCACTACAGTCGTGGTCAATACCACAATCAAAACAGTTGTAACGATCAACCCGACACTGTAAATGGGATACAGCGTTTGGGCCATTGCCATTCCAAATTCACTGGCATCCATTGGTATTGTCCAGCCCACTTTGGCCTGCCACGTCAAAAACGGAACGCCATAAACCGCCGAAACCAAAGCAGCCAAAACCGAATGCATGGCGCCTTCAACGGTGAATAAACCGACCACCTCGCGCCGGGTATAACCCAATGCAATGTAGGTACCAATCTCCTTTTGTCTCCGGAAAATGGATAAAACCTGCGTGTCGAAAATGGCCAGCATAGCCAGCAACAACAAAATGCCGTAAAAAACCGACTGTGCTGTTGTTTTTGTTTTAATCAGTTCATCTACCGATGCAGTGAGCTCATCCTTAGACTTGTACATCCATCCATCCACCGCAGGCCTCTCTTTTTCACCGTCTTTAAAAGTCAGCAAAGTGGCTTCTCCATGCAGCATGGTCATTTCCTGCAACGTTTCCAGTGAAAGATAAATCTGCCCGCTTTCGATGGCAGGCACATTACTGGAAAAAATGTCGGTAATAACCGTTTCGGTAGCATCAAAAGTTCCTTTGGCATCGCGCCAGCGTAGGGTTAAATAATCGCCAACTCCAAGTTTGAGATTCCGTGCCATTACAGCTCCAATGATTACCGGCACCACTTCGGTTGCA
>CAZCPH010000073.1:0-11091 GCA_964500105.1 uncultured Mariniphaga sp.
GTCCGGGTGAAATGGGCGATGTGGACTACGGATTTGTTGGTGTTAGCCACAATAAAGTGACGCTATACAAAGGCCTGAAGCCGGTTAAAAGGCATATTCCTTTTGAAAATGCGGTGGAAGAACTGGAAGAGCTTATCAGGGAAAACGGCGACTGGAAAGACCCGGAATAAACAGGAAAAATTATGACTAAAGCGCACTGGAAACCGGGTACAATGGTTTATCCGCTGCCGGCGGTTATGGTGAGTTGCGGACATACACCCGAAGAATACAACATCATCACCATTGCCTGGACGGGTACAATCAACAGCGATCCGCCCATGTGTTCCATCTCAGTGCGCCCCGGCAGACATTCCTACGAAATCATTAAGCGTACCGGTGAGTTTGTTATCAACCTTACAACCGAAGAGCTGGCCAGAGCCACCGACTGGTGTGGGTGCCGATCGGGCCGGAAGTATAACAAATGGGAGAAAATGAAACTGACACCCGGCAAAGCGCAGGTTGTAAATGCCCCGATCATTGAAGAATCGCCGGTAAACATTGAATGTGTTGTTAAAGAAATTAAAGAACTGGGAACACATCATATGTTTATTGCCGAAGTGGTGAATGTTTCGGTTGATGAGCAATTTGTGAACGACAAAAATGCCTTCAGTTTCGCCAAAGCACGGCCACTGGTTTACAGTCATGGCCACTATTTCGGCCTGGGAAAAAAAATCGGCAAATTTGGCTGGTCGGTGCAAAAGAAAAAGAAAATTTAGTTATGGGAAATGCACAGGTAAATCCGCTTTTAAAAGAATTTAAAACACCCCACGAAACCGCACCATTTTCAGAAATTAAAAATGAACATTTCCTTCCCGCTTTCAAAGAAGTCATTAAAACCGGCGAGGCAGAAGTAAAAGCCGTTGCTGAAAACAGGGCCGAACCAACTTTCGAAAACACGGTTGAAGCACTTGACAGGGCAGGCAAACTGCTTGGCCGGACAGCCGGAATCTTTTTCAACCTGGTAAGCGCCGAAACGAGTGATGAACTGCAGCAAATAGCGCAGGAAGTTTCTCCGCTGCTTACAAAATACCAGAACGACATCACGTTAAACCCGGTTTTATTTGAACGGGTTAAGTCGGTTTACAACAAGAAACACAACCTCAGCCTGAATCCGGAACAGGAAACATTGCTGGAAAATACGTACCTCAGCTTTATGCGCAGGGGAGCCAGTCTTTCGGAAGCAGACAAGGAAAAATTCAGAAAAATAAGTACCGAGCTTTCAACACTTTCACTCAAATTTGGTGACAATGTATTGAAAGAAACCAACAATTACGAAATGCACATTACCGACAAAACCAAATTGTCGGGTTTGCCCGAAAGTGCGCTGGAAGCTGCAGCCGCCAAAGCAAAAAGCAAAAACAAGGAAGGCTGGATTTTCGACATCACCATGCCCAGTTACCTGCCGTTTATGAAATATGCCGACAACAGAGACCTGCGCAAAGAACTTTACATGGCTTACCAGTCGAAATCGTTTAAGGGAAATGAGTTTGACAACCGCGAAAACCTGAAAAAAATTATCAATCTCAGACTGGAAATGGCCCAATTGCTGGGGTATGAAAAATATGCCGATTATGTGCTGGAACGCAGTATGGCCATGAATCCGGAAAGCGTTTACAAACTACTCGACGATTTGTTTGAGGCGTCTCACAATGTAGCTCTGAAAGAAAAGCAGGAAATTAAAACCTATGCCGAAAAATCAGGTTTTACAGGCGAAATAATGCCATGGGACTGGACCTATTACAGCGAAAAACTGAAGGAGGAAAAGTTCGATTTAAACGACGAAATGCTGAAACCCTATTTTGAACTGAACAAGGTGGTGGATGGCGTTTTTGGTTTGGCAACTGAACTGTTTGGAATTACGTTTATTGAGAATAAAGCGATTCCTGTTTATAACGAAGAAGTAGTGCCTTACGAAGTTTTCGATGCCGATGGTTCTTTCCTTTCAGTGCTTTATACCGATTTTCATCCGCGCCCGGGAAAACAGGGTGGTGCATGGATGAACGACTTTAAAGGCCAGTGGATTGAAAACGGCACCAACTCGCGCCCTCATGTCACCATTGTGATGAATTTCACCCGCCCTACCGAAACCAAACCCGCACTGCTTACTTTCAGCGAAGTGGAAACCTTTTTACACGAGTTTGGTCATGCCCTGCACGGAATGCTGGCCAATTCAACCTATTCCAGCCTGTCAGGCACCAGCGTTTACCGTGATTTTGTGGAACTTCCCTCACAAATTATGGAAAACTGGGCTGTTGAAAAAGAGTTTCTCGACCGGTTTGCAACCCATTACAAAACCGGCGAACCCATTCCTGCCAGTCTGGTGGAAAAAATCAAAGCTTCGCAAAACTTCCTTGCCGGCTACCTTTCCATCCGCCAACTCAGTTTTGGCTACCTCGACATGGCCTGGCACACGCTCGAAAAACCGTTTGATGGCAATGTGAAACAATTTGAAGAAGAGGCCTGGAAAAAAACACAGATTTTCCCTGTTATTGATGAAGTTTGCATGAGTACGCAGTTCGGACATCTTTTCGCCGGAGGTTATGCTGCCGGTTATTACAGCTACAAATGGGCCGAAGTGCTTGATGCCGACGCCTTCAGTCTGTTTCAGGAAAAAGGATTGTTCAACAGGGAAGTGGCTGAATCATTCCGTAAAAACATCCTGGAAAAAGGCGGAACCGAACACCCCATGGTACTTTACAAACGTTTCCGCGGCCAGGAACCAAAAGTAGATGCGTTGTTGGAACGGAGTGGGTTGAGGTAACGTTTCCTTTCATTTCTGATAAATCTGGGTTTTGTTCTTATCTATTTTCAAGAACACAACCCTGATTTTTTTTGCGATATTCTGATTGTATTCAAAAAATCGAATCCATTTTTGCAAACGAACATACCCCGGCTGAAAACGAACGGTTTAAAATGAAACAGTTGGGCGATTAAAACATTGATGTTATTTTTGGACTGAAACCATTTTAAAAATCAAAATAATGAACAAATCAGCCATTCTTCTCCCCGCTTCACTCTTTCTTTTTTCAGCCTGTCAAAATCAGCAAAAACAGGAAGAACCTCAAAAACCCAACATTGTAGTCGTTTACATGGATGATTTGGGTTACGGAGACATGAGTGCCTACGGCGCCACCGAACTAAAAACACCAAACTTCGATAAACTGGCTGAAGGTGGCATTCGGTTTACCACAGGTTACGCATCGTCGGCCACCTGTACGCCCAGCCGTTACGCGCTGTTAACGGGCGAATACCCCTGGAAAAATGAAAACGCCAAAATTCTTCCGGGCTCTGCACCGCTTATTATCGACACGACCCAAATAACCATTCCCAAAATGTTGAAAGAACAGGGCTACCACACCGGCATTGTGGGCAAATGGCACCTGGGACTGGGTATTGGCAATGTGGACTGGAATCGGCGTGTTTCGCCCGGTCCCAATGAGGTTGGGTTTGATTATTCCTTCATTATGGCCGCTACTCAGGATCGCACGCCAACAGTTTACCTCGAAAACGGTTACGTAGTTGGATTGGAAGAAGACGACCCTCTGCTGGTAAATTATGAGAAAAATTTTGAAGGAGAACCCACCGGCATCGACAATCCGGAACTGTGTAAAATGAGGTGGCACCACGGGCACAATAATTCCATTCACAACGGCATTCCCCGAATCGGGTTTCAAAAAGGCGGAAAAGCAGCCATGTGGGTGGATGAAAATATGGCCGATGATTTTCTGGGAAAAGCGCAGGAATATATCCGGCAACAAAAAGGAAATCCTTTTTTCCTCTATTATGCGCTTCATCAGCCACATGTGCCACGAACACCAAATGCGCGTTTTGCAGGCACTTCGGGAATGGGTCCGCGGGGCGATGTCATTGTGGAAGCCGACTGGTGTGTGGGCGAACTGGTAAAAACACTTGAAGAGGAAGGTTTGCTTGAAAACACCCTCATCATTTTTTCCAGCGATAATGGCCCGGTAATTAATGACGGGTACTATGATGACGCCGTTGAAAAACTGGGAGACCACACGCCATGGGGCCCACTGCGCGGCGGCAAATACAGCCTCTTTGAAGCCGGAACCCGAGTACCGTTTCTTACTTACTGGAAAGGGAAAATCGAACCTTCCGTTTCTGATGCCATGGTGTCGCAGCTCGATTTGTTCTCTTCACTTGCACAACTGACTGGCAGCGAAAAACGGGGCCCCGACAGCGAAGAACTGCTGGATGTTTTTCTCGGAAAAAGCAACCAGGGCCGCGAAGAGTTAATCATTGAAGCAACTTCAAGAACAGCCTTGCGCAAAGGAGACTGGGCAATGATTCCGCCATACAACGGTCCGGCAAAAAATGAGATGGTGAACATCGAACTCGGCAATTCATCAGAGTTTCAACTCTATAATCTCAGTGAAGATATAGGTCAGCAGAATAATCTGGCGAAAAAAAATCCGGAAAAATTGCAGGAGATGATCGAAACCTTCAGCAGCATCAGGGGAAAAGAATTCAGCAAAATTGAACAATTGGAATTGAAATAAAACCAAATCATCATGAAACTTTCAACATTAACCATACTTGCTGTATTTGTCCTGTCTTTTACCTCCTGCACAAAGAAATCCGAATTTTCAGCCAACTTCGACAACACCCACGACCGCATTTGGGTGGGAAAGGATTTCTGGTCCATTCCATTGGAAGACTGGAAAGTGGAAAACGGCGTTTTACACTGTTCAGGCTCTGTTCCCGATTCGAGAGTGAATCTGCTAACGCATGTGCTGTCTCCCGAAGAAGGAAATTTTCAAGCTTCTGCCAAAATTATGCTTACTGAAAAAGGAGATATTCCCGGTTCTGCCGGATTTTTAATTGGTGTGCACGACGATGAGGATCCCGACATAAAAGCCGCCTGTTATTTTGGCAAAGGGATTAGAGCCGGAGTCAGCCTAAATGGTTATGCCTTTTTAAAAGATGAGAAGATTGAACTACCAGAGAATTTTGTCTGGAGCGAATTCACGATTTCCATTTATGGTTCAAACAATAAAGTAACCATGGATTTAGTTGATTTTAATGGTTTTAAAACAAAACTTTCATGTTCGGTTGATGGAATTGAGGGACTGGTTGCAGTAGCAAACAATATGCGGTTGGGTGGGAACGAAAAACCAGGAAACTCAAACTTTGCTTTTGATGACCTCAAAATTTCAGGTTCAAAAGTTATCGAAAAACCCGAGAATGCATTCGGACCGATTCTTTGGACCATGCACACTCTCAGCAAAAACACCGTAAAAATGATGGCTTTGCTTCCGCCAATCGGAGAAAACGATAACCAGGAAGTGAGTCTTCAACTCAATGAAAACGGAACATGGAATACCGTTGCCACAAAACAGATTGAGCCGGATTCTCGCACTGCAATTTTTAAGTTGGAAAACTGGGATTCCACCAAAGATGTGGAATACCGGGTGGAATACATTGAAAAAGTAAAAGACGGAACCGAAACGCCGGAATATTATGCCGGGACAATCCGCAAAGACCCGGTGGACCGCCCGCTGAGATTTGGTGGCCTCACCTGCCAGTTTACCTCGGGTTATCCATACACACCGCTGGTAGAAAACCTGACCAAACTGGATCCGGACATGCTTTACTTCTCTGGCGACCAGATATACGAGCCCAACGGGGGTTACCCCATGAAACGTGAACCCGTTGATGTTTCCATTTTGAGTTATCTCGGAAAATACTACCTGTTTGGCTGGGCATTCGGCGATTTAATGCGGAATACACCAACCATTTGCAGCCCCGACGACCACGATGTTTTTCACGGAAACCTTTGGGGCGAAGGCGGAGTTCCGAAACCGGGCGGCGCCGGCAGTTCTGATACGCGCGGGTTTATGCAGTCGGTGGAAATGGTGAACGTGGTCAACCGCACCCAGTGCGGGCAATTGCCCGATCCGTATGACCCCACTCCCATTGAGCAGGAAATGAGCGTTTGGTACACCGACCTTACTTATGGAAGGGTAAGTTTTGCACTCATTAGCGACCGCATTTTCAAAACCGGACCGGAAGCTGTTTCCGACTGGGAAGGCCGCCACGACCACATGATTGAGCCCCGCGAAGATTTGTCGTTCCTTGACAAACCCGGAGTGGAAATGATTGGCGAACGGCAAACTAGGTTCCTAAACGATTGGGCAATAGACTGGGAAGGCGCCGACATGAAAGTGCTGCTCTCACAAACCGTTTTTGCCAACGTAGCCACCCACCACGGAAGTCTGGAAAATTACCTTTACGGTGACCTCGACTCGGGCGGCTGGCCCAAATCAGGCCGCGATAAAGTTATTCGGCTGATGCAAAAAGTGGCTGCCTTCCACATCAACGGCGACCAGCATCTTTCCACACTGGTACAATATGGACTGGATAATTATCAGGATGCCGGCTGGAGTTTTAATACACCGGCAATCTGCAACTTCTACATGCGCTGGTTTTTACCCGATGAGCGGGGCGTTCCGGTTGTTGACCGGCCCGAACATGATTACCCGAATACCGGGAAATACATTGATGCCTTCGGCAATAAAAATTACGTGTATGCGGTTGGAAACCCTGGGAAAATTACAGTTGACCGCGAAAGCCGTTACAATAATGCTCAAATCAGGGCATCGGGGTTTGGATTTGTTACGTTCGATCAGGTTGAACGAACCATAAACATTGATTCCTGGAGGTTTTATGCCAATGTGGAAAATCCCAATCCGGTGCGCGACCAGTTCCCGGGGTGGCCGAAACAAATTTCTCAGTTCGATAATCTTGGAATGGGTGCTGATAATGTTTTACCCGAAATTTCGGTGAACCAGCCCAACCAGGTGATGCAAATCCGGAACGAAAAAACCGGCGAACTGGCGCAGATTTATCGTATAAAAGGCAACACCGTTCAGCCCAAACTTTACGAAAGCGGAACTTTTACAATCATTATTGGAGAAAATAAAAACAAAGAAACAATTACCGGATTGCAAACAAAAAAAGGAGAGAATCCGGAAAAAGTTTCGGTGGAACTTTAGCGGGTGTTCGTACGAAGAAATCAATTGCCAACAATGATTTTCAGTTCAAAATGAGATTTAGTAAATTTGTAGTGGGATAATTTTTGAAAAATAGATAATGCCAAAGATTTTCGAGTATTTGGGAATTCTTGTATTCTTTTACTCAAATGAGCACGAACCCATTCATGTTCATGCCAGGAAAGGCGAATTTGAAAGTAAAGCGGAGTTCTATATTATTAATGGTAAAATTTCAAAGATAAAGATTAAAAATATCCTTGGTTCGAAACCACTTAAAGGAAAAGAACTTAAAGATTTCGAGGTTTTTCTTGAAAAATATGCAGACAAGATAGTTGAAAAATGGATAAGCTATTTTGTATATCATAAGGATGTTACATTTGAGAAAATTACAAAACGCATAAAATGAAAATAATTGTTGACTATAAAGATTCAGAAACCGGAATTAACGAGTTGAAAATTGATTCTGCAAAATATTTGAAGGATTATAAAATTTGGATAAAATTTAGTGATGGAGTAGAGAAACTTGTTGATTTTAAGCCTTTTTTATCTAAATCACTACATCCATCCATAAAAAAATACCTGGACAAAAATATATTCTCAAATTTCTCATTGATCGATGGAAACTTAAATTGGAACGATTATGATATGATTTTCCCAATTTCTGATTTATATGATGGAAAAATTGTAGCATAAATTTTCTATCCAAATAATAATTAAAGGGTTATATAAATAATATTTTTTTGCAGTTCATTCCGGTTTAACCATATCAGACTCATTAAACTGCAAGTTGACAGATTGTCAAACAAAAAATAAATCTCTGGCATGTTACAAGGAGAATAGCAAAAACAATATTACAATGAACAATAAAACTCTTTTCATCAGCCTGCTAGCCATTCCATCTCTGTTTTTGCAATGCAAACAAAAACAAGAATTGCCCAAACCCAACATCCTTTGGGTGACCATCGAAGACACGTCGCCGCAATTTATCGGGTGTTACGGGGATAACAATGCCAGCACGCCAGTCATAGACAAGCTGGCCGAAGAAGGCGTTCGGTTTACCAATGCCTTTTCAACCGGAACGGTTTGTTCTCCCAGCAGAACGGCCATTATAACCGGTGTAAAAACCTACAAATCCGGAACAGGGAACCACCGCAGCAAATACCCGGTTCCCGATTTTATGAAAGGTTTTCCGTATTACCTTCAGCAACAGGGCTATTACACTACCAACAACGTAAAAACCGATTACAACGTAGCCAACGAAAAAGCGTTTATTGCCGAAGCCTGGAATGAAAGTTCGAACAAAGCAGGCTGGTGGAACCGCCAACCCGGTCAACCGTTTTTTGCCGTGTTCAACTACAACGAATCGCACCAGTCGCGCACCATGACGGAAACTTACGACTGGTACCTGAAAAATGTGCTTGAGCACCTGGCGCCCGAAGAACGAATTGGCGAAAACGAATTTGAAATGCCACCCTTTTACCGCGACAGTCCGGAAATGCGCAAACAATTTGCCCGGGTGTATAATTCCATAAAGCTTACCGACAACCGGATTGGAGAACTGCTGGCCCGGCTTGAAGAGGACAATCTGAAAGACAGCACCATCATCTTTTTCTATGCCGACCACGGCGAAGGTATGCCGCGCGGAAAAACCAACGGCATCAATTATGGCTACCGGGTGCCGTTAATCGTCTGGTTTCCCAAAATGTACAAACATCTGTCGCCATGGGGCACAGAGGGTATAGTGACTGATGAACTGATCGACTTTACCGACCTCGCTCCTACCCTCATCAGCCTGGCCGGTGGTGAAATTCCCGAACATCTGGAAGGCCGGCCGCTTTTGGGTGAAAAACGTGCCGAACCAGCGGAAAACCTGTACCTTTCATCCGACCGTTCGGATAACGGAATCGACATGGTACGCACAGTAACCGATGGCAGGTTTGTTTACTCGCGGAATTATATGCCCTATATTTACGAAGCCCGCTACATTCGTTACATGGAGATCGGAGATATCAAACAGCAGATGCGGAAGGATTTGGCTGAAAATAAACTTAATCCGCTGCAAAAAAGCCTGTTCGAACCTCGCCCACCAGAGTTTCTTTTCGATATTGAAAACGATTTGTGGGAAACGAAAAACCTGGCAGGTGATCCCGAATTCCAGCCGGTTCTGGAAAAAATGCGGGATCTATTGAAACAAGAAATTCTGAAATCGCGCGACGTGCTATTTCTACCCGAATTTGAAATCAGCCTGCTTTCGGATTCCACCACCGCTTATGAATTCAGGCTTGATGCTGACAAATATCCGCTGGAAGAAATCTACGAAGCCGCTTCACTGGCCGGATTCAGGGGGAAAGAGGTTGCTGAACAACAAATTGAACTGCTTTCTGATGCAAACCCTGTAATCCGTTACTGGGGCATATTGGGTTTGCGAAGCCAAAATCCGGAAATCTTAAAACCGTTTTCAGAAAATATACTGAAAGCGATGAACGATGAATATCCACCGGTTGCAGTACTCGCATCGGCCATTGCTTACGACATGTTCAGCCATAAAACTGCCGAAGAAAACCTGAAAAAATTCTGTGCCCACGATAATCTTAACATTTCGCTGATGGCGGTTTATTCATTGTTATACTTCGAACCGGAACAAAGGAAACCTTTTGTGGAAACCGTTTGGAAGGTCAGAGAGATGGAAGACCGGAATTACAATGTGCGCGCGGCTTGTATGGATGTATTGGGAAGTTTGGGACTGGTCCCAAACAACCCGGATTACCGTGAATAAACAGATTAAGCCTGTTTTGCAAACTGCACTTCGGCGCTGATTTTTACCTCGTCGCCAACCAGCACACCACCAGCTTCGAGGGCGGCATTCCAGTTCAGTTCCCAATCTTTGCGGTTGATTTTTCCCTCCAGCGAAAAGCCGGCTTTTTCGTTCCCCCAGGGATCTTTCATTATTCCTCCAAATTCAACATCGAGTGTAACCTCTTTTGAAACGCCTTTGATGGTCAGCAGACCCATCAGTTTGTATTCGTCATCATCCGCTTTTTCAATTTTTGTGGATTTAAAAGTCAACTCTTTGTGTTTCTCCACATCGAAAAAGTCGGCACTTTTCAGATGGTTGTCGCGGTCTTCGTTATTGGTAAAAACCGAAGCTGCATCAATGGTTACATTCACTTCTGCCGTACTGAAATCATTTCCGTCGGTCACCAATCCTGCATCAAACGTTCTGAATTCACCTTTCACATTTGTAATCATCAAATGCTTTACTTTAAACAGAACCTCACTGTGTGCGGGATCCATTACCCATGTTGTTTTTCCTTTTGTTTCCATTGTTATTTTGATTAAATAAGTTTCTAAAATATTAAACAGTTTTGTTCGAACATAGTTCATCCGGATTTTACGGTTTTTTATCTGGGAATTCCTGTTGTATCGGGCTATTTTGTAAATTGCCACACAGAAAGCTAAAAAATCAGAATAATGGAAAAAATTACTGGGAATTTCCGGGTACAGAAACCAAAAAATTCAATAAAAAACAGATTAACTGCTGTTTCTGCATTTCTAATCTTACTTTCAGTAACAGCATGCAACAAGCCCGATCCCAACTGGCTGAAAGGGAATCTGCATACCCACACATTCTGGAGCGACGGGGATGAATTTCCTGAAAGCGTTGCGCAGTGGTACAAAGAGAACGGTTACGATTTCCTGGCGCTAACCGACCACAATGTGATTCTGGAAGGCGAACGCTGGCGAAATTTCCCGGAAAACCATGCAACACTGCACAAATACATGGAAGAATTTGGCGGCGATTGGGTGGAAATGCATTCACACGATGAGGAAGAAGGGGTTCAAAGGGTTCGTTTGAAAACGCTGGAAGAGTTTCGGTCGTTGTACGAAGAACCGGGGAAATTCCTGTTGATTATGGGCAACGAAATCTCCAATCCACACGCTGTTCACCTGCTGGCTTTTCACCAGCATAAGGTGGTTCCGGCAGTTCAGGGCACTTCCGGCGAACGGGAAAAAATGATTCGGGAAACCGTTGAAAATG
>CAZCPH010000074.1:0-11016 GCA_964500105.1 uncultured Mariniphaga sp.
TCTTTTTTTGATTCCATCACATCGTCGAACGACTGAAACCAACGGCGTTTTTTGTTGTCGCGAATAAAGTTGAGCGATCGGTTAACGGCAATGCGGTACAACCAGGTGGAGATTTTGGAATCGGCTCTGAAACTGGCAACAGATCGGAAGACTTCAATGAAAACATCCTGGGCCACATCTTCGGCATCTTCAGTATTGTGAAGCAAACCAAAACAGGTATTCACAACCATATTTCGGTAAGTTTCCACCAGTTCTTTAAATACAGAATCGTTTCCCTGTTTGAGTTTCTCTATAATTCCGTTGTCGTTCATTCAATCATTTGTTCCCCTAAATTTAGGGATAAGACACGGCAAAAGGAAAAAACTTGCGAAAGAAGTTCAGAATTTGGGATGCGCTTTCCCATCTTCTTCGTTTTCATTGCGGTATGGCGATTCTATTTTTTTTCCGCGGTAGGAAAAACGCTCCGACATGAGGTTCAGAATTTCGTTGGCAGTGCTTTCGATGGGTTTGTTGGTTACATTCAGTACGGTAAATCCGCCGCGGTCGAAAACAAACATGGCATGCCGGATTTCTTCTTTCACCGATTGTTCATCGATATACGAGTCATTTTGGTGGTTAATCCAGGTTTCCATTCGTTTTTTGCGGTGAGTTATGAGTTGATGAACCCCAATATGCAGGCCGAAAACGCGTTTTGGATCCACTTCGAACAATTCTTTGGGAGGTTGTATTCCTTTCACCAGCGGAACATTGGCTACCTTCCAGCCAAACATGGCGAGGTAAACGCTCAGGGGCGTTTTTCCCGCCCGAGAAACACCGGTTAAAATAATTTCGGCGTTGTGCAGGCGCTCCGGACCAAGGCCGTCGTCGTGCGACAATGTGTATTCGATGGCTTCAATACGTTCAAAATATTCCTGGTTGATTTTGCGGTAAAGTCCCGGATGCTGCAAAGGTTCCACATCAAGCTGCTCATCCAGGTAATCGGCCAGTTCGCCCATGTAGTCAATTTTCCGTACACCAAATTCGTCGCACAATTCATTTATCTTTTTCCGTAGTTCGGGATCGACCATCGTATGGGTAATCAGCGCTTTTTCGGCTTTGGCCTGCGTAACAAGGTCAAAAATCTGGCTTTCAGAATTAACCCCGGGAACAATAACAACCGGGATTTTATTGTTGGGATATTGAATCAGCAACGATTGCACCATGTTGTTTCCGGCCAGTCCGCGGCCACCGGAAACCACGTAAATGGGGGACGGCGAATCTTTTGTATTTTTACCGTTCAATGTCATATTCTAAATAACATCTGGAAGAATGTAACTGTTCTTCAATTACCGGGTTTATTACCAATTACTTTTTCTCCGGTAAAAGCTTCATTTCAAACCGGGTATTTTTCATTACTTCAGATTTACTGAACGGATCGGTATGGTAACGGTTTTCAAGATACATTTCAGTTTGGTCGAGGTAAAACTCGCTGGCGGGAATACCGCTGGTGCCGGTTGGAATTACAGTTTTTGAATTATCCCAGTCGGAAAGATCAAAAATGTGCCGCTGCGATGCCCCGTGTGTTGCATGGTAAAGGCTGTTGTATGAATAGGAAAATGGAGTTACGGTATGGTAGCTTCCCGGAACACCGAACGGGCCACGGTTTAGTTTGAACGTTTTGTCGAGCAAATTTACTACGCCAAGCGGATGACTCATGGTAAAGGTATGGAGTTTTTCCCAGTTCCAGTTTTCTACATTAGCTCCCAGTTCCTGTGTTAAATCGTCAACGGTTTCATGAAATGTCCTGTTGACGATGTCTTTCCATGTTTCCGCTTCAGAAGTTGTTTGGTCATCAATCCAGGGCGAATTTTCAGCAGAAAGCAAGGTTTCCATCAGGTTTTCAATCAAAATCCGTTGTCCCATTAACGACCGAAAAATGCTGTCAGGAAGATCGTCTTTTATCAGGTTTTCGGCTGTTTTTCGGTAAAGAATTTCAAAAATGGAAGCAGCCTGACTTTCGCGGCTAAGCACAAAATTCCAGTTCCGGAGTTTATTCAGAGCTTCCTGCCGGGTTTCATCCCAGTCCGTTGTGGTTTCGATAGCCTCAACAAACAGCGGCGTAAACTTTTCTGCTTTTTTTGATTTGTAATCGCTGTGCATTTGTGCAAAACTTTCTGTACTGTGCCTGTCAGTCTCTTCCAGCATTTCGCGAATACGGACGATGCGGTTGGGCAAAGCAAACCAGGTACCGATGTAGTAAGGATAATCATCAGGGGCTGTTTTGTTATTGGCCGACGAAACGTAACCACGTTCAGGATTGAATTCAAAAGGCAGCTCTTCAAACGGTACAAACCCGGTCCAGTCGTACCGGCTGGTATTTCCGGGGTAAACTTCAATGCCGCTGCCTTCGCGAATAGGTACGCCTGCAGCGCTCTGCATACCGATATTTCCAGCAGCATCTGCATAAACAATGTTTTGGCTTACCGACTTGAAAGTTTTTGCAGCGTCGCGAAAATCTTCCCAGTTTTTGGCACGGTTCAGCAGATAAACCGTACGGATTTCATCACTCATTTCGTTTCCAATCCACCGGATGGAGATTGCTGTTTCATTTGTACGGTTAAAACGGTTTACAATCGGGCCCCGGTGTGTGAATTTCAATGTTTCCCTGATTTCCTTCCCCTCCTTGGTTTTAATGATTTCTTCTTTGATGAGCAGATCTTTCCACAGGCCGTTGAGCAAATATTTGGTGGAATCTTCGTTCAGCGTTTCGGTATAATAATCGAGGTCATCTACAGTAACATTTGTTGTTCCCCAGGCAATAGAGTCGTTATGGCCGCCAATTACAAACGGCTGGCCGGGAAGTACCACACCGGTAACATTCAAGGTTTCTTCTGCCACCTGGTGCATCTGATACCATATTCCTGGAGCGAGCAATCCCAGATGCATGTCGTTGGCCAGCAGTGGTTTCCCGGTTCTGCTTTTTTGAGCTGAAACCGCCCAGTTGTTGCTGCCACTGAACACCTCCACCCCGAGTTTTTTCAATTTTTCATTGGCCGACAAAATGATTTCTCCGGAAACAATTGCCGGAACTTCCTGATGAAAAACAGGTGTGGGATGGTTTTTTGAATCCGGAATAAGTTGCATGATGTGTTCTGATGAAATTTCCTGTGCCAGATTGTGAAGCAGAATTTCGGTGCTCCAGCCTGAGGTAAGGTCCCACGACATGTAGCCGATGAGGTTAATGGAATGAACAGGCTGCCAGGGTTCGGGTTTGTAATTTAATATTCTGCATTCGGGCGGAAGTGGATAATTTTCCATGTAAAAGTTTACACCTGCCGAGAAACTTTCAAGTGCAGCAATTATTTCCGGCGACGACTTAGCCAACACTTTTTCTGATTTTTCCTGAATACGAAGAGCGCGCATCAGTAGGTCGGTGTTGAGCTGGTCTTCACCAAGGATTTCGGACAGCCTGCCCAGAGTAACCCGGCGCAGCAAATCCATTTGCCACAGCCGGTCTTGTGCCATGGCAAAACCAACGGCACGGTACAAATCAGCTTCATTTTCAGCATAAATATGCGGAATGGCAAACGAATCGCGCAAAATAGTTACTTCTTCGGTCAGCCCCGGAATTTGAACATCTTTTGTGTAATCGGGAAGGGCAGCAGTTTTTACATGGTTCAGCAGAAAATAGCCCGCAATAAGGGCAAGGACAATCAAAAGAGCAATGGTAAACAGGATGCGTTTCAACAGTTTCATTTGGTTTAAGTTTTAAAGTATTTTAAAAAAGATATTGCATTTCGCTTTCGGAATACGTATTATTTCTATTTTTAGCCTCTATAAAGTTAGAAATCAAATTAATAATCATGAAAAAAATTGTAATTCTTTTTTTGCTGAGCATGTACACAATTGCCGGCATTGCTCAGGAAGCCGATAAAATTGCCGGAATATGGTGGAACGATGAAAAAACCACAAAAATTAAGGTGGAAAAGAAAGACGGAAAGTACATTGGAACCATCGTTTACATGATTCCGGAAAAGTATGAAAACGGCCAGCCGCCAAAGGACGACAACAATCCGGAGAAAGCGTTGCAAAACCGCTCTTTGATTGGTTTACAGATTTTAAGCGGGCTTGATTTTGATGCAAAAGACAAAGAATGGGAAAACGGCACCATTTACGACCCAAAGTCCGGGAAAACTTACGAATGTTACGTTTGGCTCGAAAGCAATGACCTGATGAAACTGAAAGGTTTTGTTGCCGGAATCCGTATGTTGGGCCGCAGCTCGGAATGGTACCGGACGGAATTATAGTTCATATTTTCAGTACGAAACCTGTACTTTAAATCCTGCTTTTTCAACTTTTGCAGCTATCGCATCCAGCTTTTTTGGTGGAATTTTTTCGAGCGTATCAATTGGTGTATCGCGGGCAATGGTGTAAATCATTACCTTTTCGGGTTGAATTTGTTGCAGAAGTTCCAGCCAGGCCGAAATTTCTTTTTCAGTGGTGTTGTCAATGGTTTGCCCTTTAAATTCGCCCTTTACAAAAAGAGTCTGAATGGTTACTTTCCCATTGAAACTTTTCAACTGCTCCACCACTTTTTGCAGGTTGAAATTTCCGCGGGGGCAGTCGAGCAGTTCAATCGTTTCTTCAAAAGCCGAATCGAGTTTCTGAATGTTGTCTTCCACTTTTAGCAAAGCATTGAATACGTCGGGTTTGTGCAGCATGGTGGCATTCGATAACACGGCAATACGGGCTTTTGGTGCCAGTTGGTTGCGCAGTTCAATGGTATCGTCGATGATTCCGGCAAACTCCGGATGGAGTGTCGGTTCACCGTTTCCGGCAAACGTAATTACATCGGGTTTTTTGCCGTCAGCAGCCATTTTTTGAAATTTTTCTTCGAGCTTTTGTTTTACCTCCTCCCGGGTGGGAAGAATGGCTTTCTCTTTATACTTTTTTGGCGTGAATCCGCATTCGCAGTAAATGCAGTCGAACGAACATACCTTTACATTAACAGGCAGCAGGTTTACGCCCAGTGAAACGCCCAGCCGGCGGCTCTGCACTGGTCCGAAAATAATTTCATCGAAAAGAAATGTGGCCATAAATTTTGTTTTGTTCTATTTCCATTCTTCCAGGTTTTCATCTTCAAAAACATCATCAAAAAGCAGTCTGTCCTCTTCATTATCTGCCATTTCCCTGAAAGCTTCTTCCCAGTCTTTACGGGGTTTATGAATAGGACTGGTTATGGTTAGATTTTTTTCCCGTTGAGTATTTTCCCGCTTAATTTCTTTCGATTTTCCAATCTTAATATTTGGTACTTTCATTCTTTAAAAAAATTTCAAATACAAAGTTAACACCTTTATCGCTTCAAACACTAGTTCTTGCAAAAAGAGAAAGCCTCCTGTCAACCGACCGAAGGCTTTGGCACATTTGATTTGGTCAGATAAAAAAACGAATTGATTCTTGGTTTCGTAAATTACAGTTTGGTAAGAAAATCAGCCAGTGTATTTTTTGCATCGCCCTGAATAACCCAAACACCGCTTTTGCGGTCGTAAATCGGATTATCCACACCCGAGTAGCCCGGCTGCAGGTCGTAGTTGAAGATGATGATGTTGCTGCACTGGTCCACATTTAAAATAGGCATGCCGTAAATAGGAGTTCCTTCGGCATTGCGGGCAGCAGGATTTAACACATCATTGGCGCCAATTACAATGGTGGCATCCGCATCTTTAAATTCTTCATTGATGTCGTCCATTTCGAAAACATCTTCGAAAGGAACCCCGGCTTCAATCAGCAAAACATCCATGTGTCCCGGCATTCGTCCTGCAACAGGGTGAATGGCATATTTTACCGTTGCGCCGCCGGCAGTCAGTTTTTGAGCCAGGTTTTTAACCAGATGCTGGGCATGAGCCAGTGCCATGCCGTAGCCCGGAACGATGATTACACTTTTGGCGGCTTTTACCACTTCTGCCGGGTCGGCAGGTTTTGCCTCTTCTACTTTTTCTTCTTCTGCTTCAGCTAGTGGTTCTTCCGCTGCTTTTTCCTCTTTTTTGCCCTGAAGAGCGGTTTTTCCAAGCAGAATATCCATCAGGTTCCGGTTCATGGCCCTGCACATAATTTGTGTGAGGAACAACCCCGAAGCACCCACAATTCCACCAACAGCCACCAACAATATATCGGTAACAGCAAAACCTGCAATGGCTGCTGCTACGCCACTCAAACTGTTCAGTAACGAAATGGTAATGGGCATGTCGGCCCCACCAACACGAATGGAGAAAACCACTCCGAAGGCAGCTGCAAAAAGCAACATGATGATTAGCAAAAACGATACTGAAATCACATTCAGAAAACCGCCCAGCAAAATGGTGACAAGCAAAACCAGAAGCAGGATACCTGTTAAAACCTCATGGGCAGGCAGAATTACCGGTTTCTGCGGAAGCACTTTGTGCAGTTTTCCGGCTGCCACCAAACTCCCAAACAGCGTAATTGCACCAATTACAATAGCCAGCGATGCGGTGGTTTTTCCGAAAATCTCCGGACTATGATACATTGTGATGAGCGCAAATGAAGCAACAATGGCAGACGCCGCTCCGCCAATTCCGTTCAGCAGGGCAACCAGTTGCGGCATCTGAATCATTTTTACCCTTTTGGCCAGTATCAGTCCGATAATCAGTCCGATAACCATGCCCGGATAAATCAACCAAACCGGAAGGATGTCTTTTTTTATGAGGGTGATGATGATGCCCAGCGCAATTGCCAGCGCGCTGATTTGGTTCCCGCGTTTGGCTGTTTCCACCTTGCTCATAAAATGGATGCCAAGCAAAACTGCCGAAGCCAGAACAACACACAGAATATAGTAAACCGGGTCTGACAAGAGACTGGCCGTGGAAAAACTAAGGATTATACTACTGTTCATCGTTCTCCTCCTTCTTTTTGCCAAACATTTTTAACATGCGGTTGGTAACGGCAAATCCGCCGGCTACGTTTATCATGGCCAGAATAATGGCAATACTGCCAAAAATATAACCGGTTACGGGGTTTGAAGCCGAAAGGGCAGTGGCTGTTGCCAGCAGTGCACCCAGAATGGTTACGCCCGACAAGGCGTTCATCCCCGACATGAGTGGCGTGTGCAACCTGCTCGGAACATTATTGATGAGCAGGTAACCAACCACCGTTGCCACAATAAAAACGCCGATTAAAATGTATTGAATCAAATCCATAATCCTTTTTTTGAAACAGGGCTGATGCCTGCAATTATTTCATTCCCATTGCTTCCAGGGCTCCTTCGTGCACAATTTTACCGTCTTTTGTCACCAGAATCGAAGAAACAATTTCATCCGACATGTCAAGAGTAATTTTCCCGTCTTTCATCAGGAAGGACAAAAGATTGTAGATATTTTTTGAGAACATGGTAGTTGAACTGGTTGACAACATTCCCGGAATATTTTTAATTCCCTGGATGATGACGTCGTGTTTTGTTTCAACGGCGCCCGGTGTGGTAATGGCGCAGTTTCCGCCCTGGTCTATTGAAATGTCAACAATTACGCTACCAGGTTGCATCAGTTTAACCAGCTCTTCTGTAAGTAAAACCGGAGCAACTTTTCCCTGAATCAATGCTGAGCAAAAAACGATGTCCGATTTGGCAATGGTCTCTTTCAGGTGTTGGCGTTCAGTTTCCAGCCATTTTTCGGGCAACTGGTTGGCATGTTTGCCGTCGGCACTAACTGCAATTTCGGCAGGAACACCCGTATCAACAATAATTGCTCCGAGCGATTCTGCATTGCTGTTGGCTTCGGGCCGAATATCTGCCGAATAAACCGTGGCGCCCAGTCCTTTGGCGGTAGCCAGCGCACGCATCCCGGCAACTCCGGTTCCAATTACAAAAACGGTTGCAGGTTTCAATCGTCCCACAGCACTGGTAACAAAAGGAACGAATTTGCTGATGTCGTTGATTCCCATTATCATTCCTTTGTAACCGGCACAGGCACTCATCGACGAAAGTGCGTCCATTGCCTGCGCCCGGCTGATACGCGGAACGCCGTCGAGGGTTAGCCCGATGATTCCCCGCTCTGCCATGTGTTTTACCATTTGGTGGTTGGCTGGTGATGCCGGATGGATGAAGGTAATCAGATACTGGCCTTCATGCATCATATCCAGCTCGTGTTTGTTTTTGTTAACATTGAACTGAGGTTCTTTAACTTTCAGAATCACTTCTGCCTGTTCGAAAATTTCCTCTACATTTTCTACTATCTGAGCTCCAGCCTCCTCATAAGCTTCATCCAGGTAATGCGACCCAACGCCGGCACCTTGTTCAAACAACACTTTGGCACCACCTTCAACCATTTTTTTCACGGTTTCAGGAATTGCAGCCACACGCTTTTCTCCCTGCATTATTTCTTTTGGAATTCCAATAATCATTGCTTTACTGTTTTAATTTTCAGAACAAAAATAGACACCTGCACATTACTAAAATATGATAAAACTTAACTATCAGGCCTTGTTTTTCCGGTTCAGCAATACAAATTTTACAATTGTAATAAATTGAAAGTTAATTTTTTAATAATATGCTGAATTGAAATTTTTTAAGAATTGTTGTTTTCAGATTGTTACTTGTATATTTGTTCCCTTATAAAACATTTTTACAACATGCCACAAGTTTCAGACAGAGGTAAGGCAATGCCCGACTCACCCATACGAAAATTGGCTCCGCTGGCCGAAAAAGCCAAAGAGCGGGGAGTAAAAGTTTACCATTTAAATATTGGTCAGCCCGACTTGCCGACCCCGCCCGAAGCTTTGGCAGCAATTAAAAACATAGACCGTAAAATTCTGGAATATACGCCAAGTGAAGGAATCCGTTCGCTTCGTGAAAAACTGGCGAAGTATTACCACAAATTCAATATTGATGTTACTGCCGATGACATTATCGTCACCACCGGTGGTAGTGAAGCAGTTACCTTTGCCTTTATGAGCTGCCTCGATCCGGGCGACGAGATTATTGTACCCGAGCCCGCTTATGCCAACTACGAGGCCTTTGCCATTGTAGCCGGTGCTGTCATTAAATCCATTGCCGCCAGCATCGACGACGGTTTTGCCCTGCCTCCGGTGGAAGAGTTCGAAAAACTTATTACGCCAAAAACCAAGGGCATCATGATTTGCAATCCTAACAATCCAACAGGATATTTATACACCCGCGAGGAGATGAATAAAATCCGTGATCTGGTGAAAAAATACGACTTGTATCTGTTTTCCGATGAGGTTTACCGCGAGTTTTGCTACACGGGTTCTCCATACATTTCTGCTTTCCATTTGGATGGAATTGAGCAGAATGTAGTTTTAATTGATTCGGTTTCCAAACGGTACAGCGAATGTGGATTGCGTATTGGAGCGCTGATTACAAAAAACAAAGAGGTAAAACGAAATGTGATGAAGTTTTGCCAGGCCCGGCTGAGCCCGCCGCTGATTGGACAGATTGCTGCCGAAGCTTCGCTCGATGCGGACCCGGAATACATGCTCAACAATTACAACGAATACGTTAACCGCCGTAAATTTCTGATTGACGGACTGAACCGAATCGATGGCGTTTATTCGCCCATTCCTATGGGAGCATTTTACACGGTAGCCCGCCTTCCGGTTGACAATGCCGACGATTTTTGTGCCTGGCTGCTATCGGATTTTGAATATGAAAATCAAACGGTTTTTATGGCGCCAGCTTCGGGTTTTTACACCGCTTCTGACAAAGGTATAGACGAAGTGCGAATCGCTTACGTACTCAAAAAGGAAGACCTGGCTGTTTGCCTGAAAATTCTGGATGCTGCACTGAAAGTCTATCCCGGAAGCAAGGTAAAAAAAGAGATTACAGAGAAGGAATCGGTGTAAAAAAACAAAGAAATCCGGATTGAGCCTTTCAATTCGGATTTCTTTCTTTTCTCCCTCTCCTAGGAGAGGGTTGGGGTGAGGCGTTTATTTCAAATTTTTAATCCGTTCCATCGCTTCAATGGTGTTTTCCCTATCCGCAAATGCGGAGAAGCGGAAATACCCTTCGCCGGCAGGACCGAATCCCGAACCTGGCGTTCCCACCACGTTGGCTTCGTTCAGCACTTTATCGAAGAAATCCCAGGAACTCATGCCGTTTTTAGTTTTCACCCAGATGTAAGGTGCGTTTACGCCGCCAAATACTTCATAGCCTGCTTCGGTGAGGCTTTCCTTCATAATCCGCGCGTTTTCCAGGTAATAGGCAATTACTTCAGCTACCTCCTTTTTCCCTTCTTCGGTATAAATAGCAGCAGCAGCCTTCTGCACAGGGTACGAAACACCGTTAAATTTGGTGGATTGCCGGCGGTTCCACAATTGTTTCACCGGGTAAGCTTTTCCTGCAGAATCGAAACCTTTCAGTTCTGACGGAACAACAGTAAATGCACAGCGTGTACCTGTAAATCCGGCTGTTTTGGAGAAACTGCGAAATTCGATGGCCACCTCTTTGGCGCCTTCAATTTCGTAAATGGAATGCGGAATACCTTCTTCGGTAATGAAAGCCTCGTAAGCTGCATCATACAAAATGATGCTTTTATTTTCGCGGGCGTAATTCACCCATTTTTTCAACTCTTTTTTACTCGCTACCGTCCCGGTCGGGTTGTTCGGATAACACAGAAAAATCAGGTCGGGGGTTTCGGATGGCAGGTCGGGAATAAATCCGTTTTCTTTGGTGCAGGCCATGTAAATGATGCCTTTGTAATGTCCCGAATCGTAACCGCCTGTTTTGCCCGACATCACCGTAGTGTCGGCATAAACCGGGTAAACCGGGTCGCAAATGGCAATTTTGTTATCGTTACCAAAAATTTCCTGGATGTTTCCGGTGTCACATTTCGAGCCGTCGCTAATAAAAATATCGTCAGCCGAAATGTCGATGCCGTTATCCTGATAAGCATTCTTGGCAACAGCTTCACGTAAAAAGGCGTACCCTTGCTCGGGGCCATACCCCTTAAATGTTTCAGCTTTGGCCATTTCGTCCACCCCTTCATGAAACGCTTTTACCACACTCGGCAC
>CAZCPH010000075.1:0-11001 GCA_964500105.1 uncultured Mariniphaga sp.
TACATTGAAATCCGGTGTACCAAATGTCATTCAGGTGGCCAAAGAGATGGAAAAAGACGGACACAGGTTGCGGGCTATCCGCCTCGACAGTGGCGACCTGGCCTATCTCAGCCGCAAAGCCCGGACAATGCTTGATGATGCCGGACTGGATTACATAAAAATACTTGCATCGAACCAGTTGAACGAACATGTGGTAAAAAGCCTGCTGCAGGAACAGGATGCCCCGATTGATGGCTTTGGAATTGGTACTGAACTGGTTACCGGAAAAAGTGATGCTGCTTTGGATGGCGTGTACAAGCTTTCAGGAATAAACGGACAACCAAAAATGAAACTGTCGGAAAATATTGAAAAAGTAACTTTGCCCTGCAAAAAACAGGTTTACCGCTGTTACGATGCCAGTGGTTATTTTTACCGCGATGCCATTTTAATTGCCGATGAAGATCCGGATGATGCTGCGATTGTTTATCATCCGCTTTACCCTGAGAGAAATACAAACATCAGCCAGCTTCAAAAGGAGCCATTACTGAAAACAGTGGTAAAAAACGGAGAAATTCTTCCGGAGCAGCAAAGTCCGCAACAAATTCATCAATACCTCCTGAACAGAGCATCTCTTCTCCCAAACGAACACAAACGGTTTATCAGCCCGCACATTTATAAAGTCGGAATTTCTGAAAAACTGATGGAGACCCGCAATGCACTGGCAAAAGGATTGAAATAAAAAACATCAGCCGAAATAAAAATGACAGAAATAATTCATCCCACTCTGGTAATCGATAAGGAAGTTTGCCTGCGGAATATTGAAAATATGGCGCAGAAAGCGAAGGATTTACACTTGCGGTTCAGACCACATTTCAAAACACACCAGTCGGCCAAAATTGGCGAATGGTTTCGCCATTACGGCGTTCAGGCTATAACGGTTTCCTCTGTTCAAATGGCCGAATATTTTGCCCGAAACGGCTGGGATGACATCACCATTGCCTTTCCGCTAAACATTCTGGAAATGCAAAAAATTAACGGTTTGGCTGCCCAAATCAGCCTCAACGTATTGATAGAAAACCGGGAAGCTGCTGCAGAGCTGGCAAAAAAAGCTTCACACAACCTTGGCGTTTTTCTGAAAATCGATACCGGATCGAACCGCACCGGAATTGAACCGTCGAAAACCAACCTGATACATACGATTCTGAAAATTCTGGCTGAAAACAACAAACTGTCATTCAAAGGATTTATAACCCATGCCGGCCATACTTATACCGCGAAGTCCACTAACGAAATTTTCAGCCGGCATTTCGATTCGTTGCTGAAACTCCGCACGTTAAAACAACGGTACCTGCCCGACTATCCGCAAATTGAAATCAGCATTGGCGATACACCTTCGTGCACGCTATGCACTACCTTTACGGGGGTTGACGAAATCAGACCGGGAAATTTTGTTTTTTACGATTTGATGCAGCAAAACCTTGGCGTCTGCAGTTTCGACGATATTGCCGTAAAACTTGTTTGTCCGGTTGTGGCCAAACATGCGTCACGCAACGAAGTTGTAATTTATGGCGGTGCTATCCACCTCTCGCAGGACTGGTTGCTGAACACCGACGGTAAACCTTCGTATGGCCGGATTGTAATAAAAAAAGACGGTGAAAAAAAGTTACTGAGCCCAAGAAATTACGTTTCCCGTCTGTCGCAGGAGCATGGCATTTTAAAGGTTTCGCAAAAAAACTTCCCCTATTTTCAGGTTGGCGATCTGGTGGAAATATTGCCCGTCCATTCGTGCCTTACAGCTAACCTCGCCCGAAAATATGTAACTACTGAAGGTGAGGAAATTGAAATGATTCATTGCTAAACCGGTAAAAAACAGGCAGAAGTTTTTCGAATATAGACAAAATTCCTTATCTTGGAGGACAAATTTCTGCACAAATGAAAAAGAACTATAAATCACCTCCACAAAAAACTGACGGAGTTGAAGAAACAGCACTGGCACATCCATATTCCCGCACTTCAGAAACTGTTTCAATTCACACCATCCTGAATATTGAAGCTGAAAATATTTCAGAACCGTTAAACCGCGTTAATACATTCAGAAGAGGTCTTAGCCGAAAGTCATTTGACAGGTTGAAGGAAGTTACTGGTCTCGACAACAACATACTGGCTGAAGCGCTTGGGGTTTCTTCAAAAACACTTCAGCGGAAAGATATTTTCGGGCCAATTCAATCCGAAAAAATGTATGAACTTGCTGAATTGTATGCTGTGGGTATTTCCTGCTTCGGAAAAAAAGGTTTCAGACGCTGGATGGACAGACCACTTTTCAGTATTGGCAATCGTAAACCCATTGATTTAATTGATGTTTCAGAAGGATTAATGCTCTTGAAAGCTGAAATTATGCGTTTACAACACGGCATTGCTCTATGAAAATTTACCGTATTGCACGAACAGAGTTTTGTGACACCAGCGGCGAAGGGGCAAAATTATATGGCGGCAGGTGGAACCTTCCCGGTCATCCTGTTCTTTATGGAAGTGCGTCTGTTGCATCGGCTTTACTTGAAAGAATGACCATTGACCCAGAACTTTTCACGTCCGAACGGTATATTTTGTATAGCATCATGGAATTTGACTGTCCGGATAAATTGGTAAAACTACCGGCAACAAAAGAATTACCGAAAGATTGGGATACCATTCCGTTTGGCAAATCAACCCAATTATTTGGCACTAAACTTATTCGCTCTGGTATTGTTTGTTTTGGCGTACCTTCAGTGGTGGATAAATCATCGCTCAATTTTATATTAAATCCCTTAGCCGAAGATTTTAAATCTGTAAAATGGAGAATCTATCGGCTGGAACTTGACAAGCGAATTATCAGGTAAATCTCAAAAATACTATTTTTCTTCCTGTAATTCCAGCATTCTTGAGAGTGCTTCCAGATAAGCCGTTACAGGATATAATTTTTCATCGTACCACAGCGAAGCAAAATAGAGTCCAATTGGTGCAGCTTTTAAACCATTCAACCTGTAAAAAGCATCGAGCCATGTCAATCCGGCATCACAAACTTCACGGTTTTTAAGCGAAGCCAGAGCCGAAACGGCCAACGCGGTTTCTTCCATTGTTCCCGGAATATTTTTAGCTCCACCCCAGCTTCCATCGTTATTTTGAGCGGAAATCAGAAACTGTTTGCCCTTCGTTATCAGCTTATTCAATCTCTGGCTAAATTCTTCAGAAAGCCAGCTCTGTTCCAACGAATCCTTCAGATAGGTTACTACGCGGGCAGTTCCGTAAACCGGGTTGGTATGGTCCCCGGTCAGCTGATTGCCAAACCAGAGCGGCAGCCAGCTTCCATCGCTTCGCTGATGGTTTTCAAGATAATGCAAAGCTTTTTCGAATGCTTTAACCAATCGCTTCTTTTGCCGGCCCGAGAGCTCATTCCGGTAGGTTTCCATCACCGACGAAAAGGCCAGAAGACTATGCCCGGTAAGATCGGAACAGCTTTGGTCGAAAGGCAGTTTTCCCCATCCTCTGGAAAACGTCGGAAATCCGCCATCGCTGTTCTGAAGCCGGAACAACCAGCGGCAACCGTTATAAATTTCCTCTTTTACCCATTTGGCAGGTTCCATTTTCAACATGGCCAGAATGGTGCCGGGCGTATCGTCGCCATCGGGAACTGAGCCGGGGAAATTGGTCCAGCCCCAGCCGCCCGGTCTGCTGCCGTTAAACGGATGCACCGATTTGGTTTGAATCAGTTTGAAATGGTCGGTGATTTTATCCTGCAAATCGGTGTCGATAAACCCGTTAAGGTTTGAACGAAAAGCTTTTACCGACAACGACGTAACCCAGGTTGAAAGGTCCACATCAATTGGCCAGCCACCATCTTCGCGCTGGGTGGTTTTCAGAAACCGGATGCCTTTTTTCACCACTTCTGCTTCACCATATCCGGCGTTTATCAGGCTTAGCGCAACAAAGGCAGTAAGCGGAATGGCCTCGAGGTAGCCCCCGCTTTCGGGAAGCATCCGATGCAGAATTTTTAATGCATGAGGCACCGAAAATTTCCGCACCAAACGCCAGAAAAAACCGGAATCTTTCTTCCTGAAGATAACGATGCCAACGGCGACTAAAGCCGGAATTGCATAGCTCACCACGCTCAGGTTTAACAACCGGTAAAACTTTCGGGGCAAAAGTGACAGTTCAAACGGAAGTTGAGGAATATGTCTGAAGGCATCCTTCCCGGGAATACCGCAAAGTCCGCTCATGGCAAGAATGGGAACCGAAAAGGTGTAATCCTTCTTGTAGTGATCAAGGATCACTTTCGAAACCTGAGACGAGTGGATATCGATGTTTTGTTTCAGCAGATAGCCGGCAATCTTCTTCTGAAAAGAAACTATCCATGGTTTCTCTTCACTAAACAGATTGGCAGCGGCATAAACGAGCAGGCTTGTACTCACGTTCCCCGGACTTTCGGGTGTATCGCCAAAACTACCGTCGGAATTGATATTGGTTCTTAACCAATTCAGTCCTTTATCGATTTCGGCGGAATGATTTTCAGGATCGTCGAACCACAACGCGGCAACGGCAACCGCCACTCCCAGCGCGCTGGAAGAAAGCCGGCCTTCCCAGTATCCTTCGGGTTTCATTTCCAAAACCAGGGTCTTTCCCAATTCATTCAACCGTTCTTGTATTTCCGTTCTGTTCATCATACTAAAATTCCCAAAGCCAGTAAACCATAAAAAGTGTATTCCATATCACGCATTCCATCGCCGTTTCCTGCCAAAAACGCACCTCCGGAGTAATTTTGCTGAATCTGATTCAGACAAGCCGGTGCAACCATCCGCAACTCTGCACCAACAGTCTGAAGCGCAAACAAAGCGACCGCCGTGGAAAGCAAATCTGCATCGTTTGCTTCTTTAAAAACCTTAAACCCCTTATTTTCATCAAAATATCTCAGCAGAAGTTCAGATTCCTTCTCTGTTTTTAATCCTGCCACATGCCTGGCCACCGTTGTTGCAGCAATTATGCTGCATGGCGAATCAGGCGAAGGTGAAAAAAACAACAAAGCAGGACGGCTTAAAACCCGTAAAAGCCTGCTGCGGTAAAAAGCATCAAAAGTTAATAAAAAAAGAAAAATCCGGTAAAAAATATTGGTTCTGTTGCCTTTTAGAAACGTCATATTTAACAATTGAAAAACAGACGGCTTTTTAAACTCATGTTCAGAAATAACCAAACGAATGAGCCACAGCGAATAAGAATCTACAACTCTTTGCTTTTCGTTTTTCTGTTCCTCAATAAAAGCTTTGTGTTTTTCCAGCGTTTCATCTAACCCGAGTGCTGCAGCGAGCCAAACACCAAAAAGAGAGTAATAAAAATCAGGTTTCCCGGTTCGGTTGGTAAATGCTCCGTTTTCATGCTGGCACGACTGAACAAATCGTTTTACTTCATCCCGGCTGTCAGTTTCGAGTGCTAAAAACCCTTTCCGAAGAAAACCGATAAACTGACGATAAACAGGAGTGTCTGATGATTTACTGCCCACGGCTCTGCTCTTTGAAAATCTTGCCCATTACGCTATACAAACCGAGCCGCATTTTCTGGTTATCAAGTTTATCAAGTTCAGCATAACAATTGTCCACATAATTCTGCAAATACTGTTCGGTCAAATGTGTAATGCCAAACTTCTCAACATTTTCACGAAACATGTTTTGGTTGTTCTCTTTCAGAATCGATGCCAATTCCTGGTTGTTCTGTCTCATTTTCCCGTTCAGCAACGAAATCAGAAAAGGAAAATCCAGAAGATTTGCCGAATGGTTTTCTTCACGAAATTCGTTCAAATCGTCGCGAATCTGATAGGCGATTCCAAAATATTCGGAAAATCTGCTGAGGTATTCCTTTTCAGCCAGTGGTGCTTCGCCCGCAATAGCTCCCGAAAGCAACGCCACTTTTACGGCTTCGCCGGTTTTTAGCCGGAAAATATGCAGCATATCTTCCGCCGATTTTTCTGTAATTTTTTCACTTAATGAAATATCAGCGCCCTGTCCTTCAGCCAGTTTCACATGCGATTCGGCTACAACAGCCAGACATTCGGCCAGAATTTCAGGTTTCAAGCCCGTTTTTGCCAGCACCCTGTATCCTTTTCCAATCAGGTAATCGCCCACGTTAATGGCGGCAGGTATGCCGCTGGTCTGGTGCAAAACCGGTTGCCCGTAGCGCGTTTCCTCATCATCCTCAATATCATCGTGAATCAGCGATGCTTTGTGAAAACATTCAATTATAAGAGCCAGATTTTGCTGAACCGTTTCAGATACTTCCGGAACATACGACTGGTAAGCCAAAACCGCCAGCAACGGACGAATCCGCTGACCACCAACCGCCATCATCTTCAGCGCCAGTTTTTCGGTTTCATTGTCAGCTTCAAAACAGGAATTTAACACCGGAGGCTGAAAATAATCGGCCACCTGATTTTTTAGCAGCGAAACAGAAAGCGGTGTGTGCTGGCTCAATCCTTCAAATTTTTCCATTTCTTCGAAAAGCCAGCTATAGTCGAGGGTGGTATTGGAACATCCGTCGCCAAGCAGTGGAATGCCTATAGCCGGCACTGCTGCGCGGGTTACCGGTTCAAACGAGCGTTGCAAAACCGACATGCAGCTGACGCCAATAACCGCATCGATGGCGCCCTCTTCAACCAAACCGATGGCAACTGTAGTTCCTTCAGCCACCAACGTGGTGTAGCCCAGTTTTTCGGCCCGGTTTAAAATCGAATCGATTTGACAGCCCTGACAGCCGGAACAAATCAGCCCCAGCTCATCGAAAACACCCTGACACTGGCTGTCGTTCCGAAGGCATTGGGGCAACAACAGCAGCCGCCGGTGAAAAGGCGTGGCCATCACAGTTTCGCGCCAGATTTCGTTGCCGAGCAAAACCATGGTAAAATCGAGCATTTCCCCGTTCAGACCAGAATTTTGCAAAATATCTTTTGCTGCATTCTCCAAAATATAAAGGGAGGAAGGAGGTGAAATCCGGTTTTCGGCAACGTACATGCGCACCCTGTTCCGCAAATCTTTTCTGATTTCGGCCTGCGGAGGTACTTTTAATATGCGGTTTACTTCAAACATCATTTATCCGTATGCGCCCAATCCAAAAAAGGCTTTCTTTTTGGCAAAGCGGTAAATCCAGCTTTTTTCGGGAACCGGAACACCCGAGCCATGACTTGGAACCACCGGCATTTTCCTCAGACGTTCCGCCTCATTTCCCCGTCCGGAAGTATCGGCAGCGCCATGCTTTTCTGCCATATCAACCACCCAGGCCGGGTCTTCCATAATAACACAGCCCGAAGTTTTTTTGGGAATCTCCTGTTTCAACCCATTCAGAAACGCCGAATTCCCGTAAAGCTCATCCAGCGGTTTTTCTCCGGTTTTGTCGGCTGCAAACTGAATTACCGGACAAGGTTCCACAAATCCTGCGGCGTTAATGTGGTGACTAAGTCCTGAGGCTGCCGGACACAAACCGTTGCCGTTTTCATCCCAGTAAGCATCAATAATCGCAATTTTATATACTGAACGGGCATCGACCATAAACTGTCTCAGTTGCTGAATTTCTTCCTTGCTGAGCGCCAGTTCAACCGAAGGATTTTCGCCCACCGGCCGGTAAATGTAGTACCAAAGGTAGGCTACATTCTTTTCAATCAGACTGTTTATAAACTCCGGTGACAGAGCCAGATCAATATTCGACTTGCAAACGCTCATGGCCACACCGGTAAAAAGTCCGGCGGAGGTAGCATTTTCGACTGCATTCAAGGTGCGGCGATACACATTTCTTCCGCCACGGCGCACATCGGCAACCTGTTCATCGCCCTCGAAGCTGATGAGCGGCGTCACATTGGATACCTTACGCAATTCTTCGGCGACTTCCGGCATAAGCAAAGTACCGTTGGTAAACAACTGAAAATAGCAATCGGAGTGTTTCCGAAAGACATCCATAAGCGACTTGTATAAAAGCGGTTCACCTCCCAGAATACCAAAAAAGTAAGAACCTTTCGCCTTGGTTTCGGTAATAATCTGGTCCAGTTGTTTGGGTGAGAGCCGGTGGTTTTTCTTCTTCCCGGTAACCCAGCACCCCTGACAGCGCAGGTTACAGTCGTCGGTTACCGAAATAAAATGGAAAGCCGGGAAAAACTCACCTTTTTTCAACCGTTTTTGAAACCGGTTAAAGCTGAGTGTTCCTTTAACACCCAAATTGTAAACCACTTTCCACAAACAACGTTTGTCCGTATGTTGTATAATTCGTTTTATCATTCTAATTCTTTTTACTCAGCGTGACCTTCAGTTCTTCGAGCGCTTTCCGGCGTTCTTCTTCGGCCTGTTCAACCACACCCTGCCTGAAAATAGCCCGGCGATTCTGGTTGCGTGCATTCAACGTCATCAGCAAACTGCCTTTGTCAACGGCAATCCGGTTTCCGCTTGGCTCATCACCTGCCAAAACGGTATTTTCGTCAATCCGGGGAAACATAATGGCAGAAGTGGGACAGGTACGTCCGCAGGCCGGACATTTGTCTTTACAAGCCAGCGGATTTACCACTTTGAGGCTCTTTTTATCGAAAGTGTAAACGCCAAACAGACAAAACCTGGCGCATTTTCCGCAAAGTGTGCACAGCGATTCGTCAATTACCGGAAACCACGCCGGAACTTCAAGCGAGGTATTTTGCACCTGATACAGCGCCTTTCCTTCTGCAATCTGATGTTCATGGGTAAGTTTGGACAAAATTTCAGCAGAAGACAATTCCCTGAAATTCAACACCTCGAACTGACCGAAATTCACGCCGTTTTGTTTCAGCATATTTTTTACGGCACGAGGATAACAAGCAATAACAATTTTTTGTTGAAATTCTGAACCAATGGCATTTAACACATCTTTTTCATTAACCGAAAAAGCACATAAATCACGCAGTTCAAAAACATGTACGTCAAGATTTTTAAGGCCTTCAGCAATCTCGTCCAGCTTTTGACCGGAAACTATGTTTGCCCCGCAACGGCAGAAAATTACACATGATTTTTGACTCATAAATTTTCAAAAATGAAACATTAAAGAAAACAAAATTTAGCCAGATCGTAAAAAGCAGGTTCAACATTTACACATCGTTAACAGATATCTAACTATTTCTATATTTCAATCTTTTGGCAACTATTTTTCGGGTTATCAGCCTGTACTGTTTTTATGGCAAACATATCCTCTTATCCCTCCCAGCTTGCATAAATTATACTTCCCCTTTCTTCGTGCTCCCGAACGCGAAGATGCACATCAATCTCCTGCTGCATCTCTTCCACGTGGGAAATAACTCCAACAATCCGGTTCTCTTTCCGAAGGGTTTTCAGCGCATCAAAAACAACGGAAAGTGAATCCTTGTCGAGCGAACCAAACCCTTCGTCCAAAAAGAAAAAGTTCTGGTTCGACTGGGTAATTTTCTGAATATTATCGGCCAAAGCCAGTGCCAATGACAAAGCCGCCTGAAATGTCTGTCCACCCGAAAGGGTTTTTACGTTCCGTACCTTGCCGCCATTCATAAAATCGCGCACCTGAAAATTATTGTCGGCGGTTATCTCGAGGCTCAATTTCTGGCGCGTTAACTGGAAAAAACGGTCGTTGGCAGCATTGGACAAATTCTGCAGGTAAACCGACGAAATATAATTCACAAAACCACTGGCCTTGAAAAGTGACTTCATGGTTTTGATATTCTCTGCTCTTATTTCCAGTTTTTCCAGTTGTTTCCGAAGCAAAACCTGGCTCTCAAGGTCTTTCTGAAGTTTTTTGAGCAATTCAGAAACTTTCCCCTGCTCCTTGTTTTTCTGCGTAATCTGTTCTTTCAGCACGACAATTTCTCCCAGAAGTTTCTTGTGGGCTTCTGCATCATAAACCTGTTCTTTCAATTCATTCTGCAGTTGTTCGAGTGAGGATTTGACTCGCAGAAGCTGTTCTTTAAACTGTGCAACTTTTTGTTTCTCTGCATCTGTATCAATTGGTTCCGAAAGCACCTGAACCACCTCATCAACAGACTGAAAGGAAGATTTGCCCAACTGTTCATCCAGTTCACTTTTAAGTTTTTCGATGGCTGAAAGTTCCTGTTCCAGCTCTTTACGATTGACGGTCAGGCTTCCGTTCAGCGTGTCTTTTTGTTTGTTTCGTTCCTGCAGGGAAGTGGAATTTTCGTTGAACATTTTTTCAATCCGAAGGAATTCGTTGAGCAAGTCTGTTTTCTCCTTCTCCAATTGTTTAACCGGCACCTGGCTGTAGTGTTCCGGCTCAATCAATTGAAGCTGGTTGGAAAGGGTTTTCAACTCTGTGATGTGAACCGTTGAAGACTTATCAATTTTCTCCAGCTCCGTCTGGTAGCGTTCCCTGTTTTTTTCATCAAGCGAAAGTTTTTGGGCTGCAATCTCCAACGCTGTTTCAAGTTTTTTCACCTCATCCTGAATGCGTTTTGCCTCATCAAAAGCTTCATCAAGTTCCTTTTCTTCCCGATATTTTCCCCAGACAAACAGTTCGTTATGAGCAGCTATTTGCTGCATTTGTGTTTCAGTCTTTTCCTTTAAATCCTTTTTGTTCTGCCAAATTGTTTGCTGAAGGCTGTGAAGAATGTTCAACCGGTTATTCCAATCGGCAATCTTTTCCAGTTGCTGTTCCAATTCTTTCTGCTTTTCAGACAGTTCCGCCAGCGCGTCGTTAATATCTTCGGTTTTAAAAAGTTCGGGATGATGCAAAGAACCGCACAAAGGGCAAGGCTTCCCGTCTTCGAGCTGTTCGGCATAGGTTTTTAACTGCGCTTTCACGCGAAAATGATTTTCCTCCTCACCAAGCGCTTTCTGCTTTTCTTTAATTTTTGATGACTGGGTCTTAAGATACTGAGTACAGGAAACAAAATCAGCGTCCTTTGCCAGCCCATCAAACTCCGGAGAAGCTAAAATCTGAGATTTTTCATGGAGAATATCCTTTTCCTGTTTCTCCTGTTTATCAATCTCTTTCTTCAAATCAGCCAATTGC
>CAZCPH010000076.1:0-508 GCA_964500105.1 uncultured Mariniphaga sp.
GTATGCACCGGGTTCGGCTGCAGCGCAAATGGTGGAAGCCATTATTATGGACCAGAAACGCATTTTCCCCTGCTGTGTGAAACTGGAAGGAGAATACGGCCTGAATGACATGTTTGTTGGCTCTCCGGTTAAACTGGGCAGGAACGGTGTGGAACAGGTGATTGAAGTGGCGCTGAATGACGAAGAAAAGCAGCTGTTGCACGATTCGGCCAACGCTGTAAAAAGTGTAATGGACGTGCTGGACGGAATGAACATTTTGTAAGATTTTCCAAAAGAAAAATCAAAAAAATGATATACAACAAAACGGCTGTTTCTGCAGATTCAGCCGTTTTTTATTTTACTTTACTCTATGAAGTTTAAAATTCCTCTGCAAATTGTGGAACTGGAAGACGACAACTATCACCTGGTTGTGCAATCGGTTTTCGATGACAAATCGACCGGCTTTTGGGTGGTTGACACCGGCGCTTCCAAAACCGTATTCGATAAAAACCTGGAAAACCTCTATTTT
>CAZCPH010000076.1:518-1811 GCA_964500105.1 uncultured Mariniphaga sp.
TTTTCAGAAGAAGAAAATACCGACCAGTTGCATACGGCGGGAATTGGCGACAAACCCATCGAAACCACTGTTGCAGTTCTGAATTTTTTTTCGCTCGGAAAACTGAAAGTGGAAAAACTGAAAGTGGCTTTACTCGACCTTACACATATCAACAAGCTTTACTCAAAAGCCACAAACCTGCATATTTGCGGCTTACTGGGAGGCGATTTTCTGATGAAATACCAGGCGTTAATCGACTATCCGAAAAAAACTATGACTTTGCGTTCGAAAAAATGAGTCACTTTTCCTGAATTCCCCTTTTGCAAACCTGAACTATTTCGGTATATTTGCCCCGCAAAAATTGTAACCAGGTGAAACGAGCATGGTCTGGCGAACACAAAAATGTATGAATAAATTACTCATGCGAGTTCCATGGGTGTCGAAGCACAGATATTTTTTTAGCATCATACATTATTGTAATTCAAAATATTAATTGTAATTCATTCGAATGAAATTCAATCTGAAAATATCGAAAAAAAGAGTGATGCAGTTACTGCTTTTTATGGCATTGACCGGCATCGCATTTCTGTTCGATCAATATTTTGAAAACCACCCCGGATCATTGCGTGAACTTCAAACCCAAAGTGAAGAAAGCGCTGCAGACCATGGTACAATTTATCTTTTTGCACAGTCGAACAGCCTCAGTGCCAAAACATCAGCGCAAAAAACTTCTGAACGAAAATTATTCGGTCAAATGTACAATAAGTTCATTCAGAAGTGCCATCAACTGCGCAACCATCAGGGGTTAAAGACGGAACCGGAAAAGATTAAACAACCGTTATTCCTCTCATACCACCAGTTTATTTTCAGGCACTACTATTTCACTCACCCCGACGACGATCCGTTAAATTCATAAACTCCTGTTTTACCTTTTTAAAAAGGAAACACAGCAAATTTCCCGTGTATCTGTGGGAAAATTCAACAGTATTTTTGCGAACTCAATTTTGAAAAATATAACCATTTAAAATTCATAAATTCATGCAAAACAAAGGTGCAATTTTAACATTTGCCATCCTGCTTGCTGCGGTATGTTTATACCAGCTTTCGTTTACCTACAAAGCCAGGCAGGTGGAAAAACAAGCCAGGGTATATGCCCAGGGCAATCCGGATAAAGAATTTACTTACCTCGATTCTGTTTCAGGCGAATCGGTTTACAACTTTTTGGGCCTGAAAAAATTCACCTACAAAGAGGTGAAAGAGCTGGAACTGAATCTCGGTCTTGACCTTAAAGGCGGGATGAACGTAACCCTCGAA
>CAZCPH010000076.1:1821-4626 GCA_964500105.1 uncultured Mariniphaga sp.
GCGCGGAAGCCAGGAAGATTTTGTAACACTTTTCGGACAGGCTTTTCAGGAACTGGATCCCAATGCACGTCTGGCTTCTGTTTTTCTTACGCTGGAACTGCGCGAAAAAATTAACATTAACACCACCAATGCAGAAGTGCTCGATGTTATCAGGAATGAAACCGAGGCAGCTATCGACAATGCATTTAACATTATCCGCACCCGTATCGACCGTTTTGGGGTTGCGCAACCAAACATTCAGCAGCTGCAAACCAAAGGACGTATTCTTGTTGAACTTCCGGGGGTAAAAGACCAAAACAGGGTGCGAAACCTGTTGCAGGGAACAGCCATGCTCGAATTCTGGGAAACATACGAAAACCAGGAAGTTTATCCGTATTTGCTCCAGGCAAACGAACGACTGCGGGAAATGCAAGCTGCCACCACTACCGGCGTTAATGAAACAAATACTGAATCGACCGAAACTGAAACTTCAGAAACTGAAACAACCGAAAGCGAAGCTCTGGCAGATCAGGATACAGCTGACGAAAGTTCACTGCTTTCTGAACTGGAAGCCGGAACAGATACCACAGGTGCCGGTCTGGACAATCTCGAAGATTTCAGAAAAGAATTTCCGTTGTTTGCGGTTCTGAACCCAAGTACCGACCAGCAGGGACAACTGTTCCCCGGTCCGGCAATAGGAATTGCACAATCGAGAGACACGGCACAGGTGAATGAATATCTGAACATGGAACAAATCAAAAGTATTTTTCCAAGAGATATGATGTTTCGCTGGACAGCCAATTCAGTTGATGAAGCCGGCAGTTTTTACCGCTTAATTGCCCTGAAAGCCAACACCCGCGACGGACGTGCTCCACTGGATGGCGATGTTATTACAGACGCCCGTCAGGACTTCGACCAGATGGGTTCAAACCCTGAAGTTTCGATGACCATGAACAGCGAGGGCGGAAAAGTATGGCAACGTCTGACCAAAGAAAACATCGGCAAATCGATTGCCATTGTACTCGACGGTTATGTTCGTTCGTTCCCCACAGTTCAAAACGAAATCTCAGGAGGCCGCTCGAGCATTACCGGTTTGGAAAGTATTGAAGAAGCAAAAGACCTTGCCAACATTCTCAAATCGGGTAAAATGCCGGCTCCGGCACGTATTATCCAGGAAGAAATTGTTGGACCGTCGCTGGGGCAGGAAGCCATCAACAGCGGAATGTACTCATTCCTGATTGCGTTTGCCCTGGTGCTTATTTACATGCTCTTCTTCTACAGCCGCAACGCAGGTCTTTCGGCCAACGTGGCACTGATTGCCAACATGTTCTTTATTATTGGTATTCTGGCTTCACTGGGGGCTACACTTACGTTGCCAGGTATTGCAGGTATTGTACTTACCATTGGTATGTCGGTTGATGCCAACGTGCTTATTTTCGAAAGGGTTCAGGAAGAACTCCGCGCAGGAAAAGGCTTCAAGCTGGCCATTTCCGACGGGTACAAAAATGCGTATTCAGCCATTATCGACGGACAGGTAACCACGTTGCTTACCGGTATTGTACTGTATGTTTTTGGCTCCGGGCCTATCAAAGGTTTTGCAACAACACTTATTATTGGTATTGCAACATCATTGTTCAGTGCAATTTTCATTACTCGTCTTATTTTTGAATGGAAACTAAAACGCAACAAACCCATTCATTTCACCACAAATTTTACCAAAGACTGGTTACAGCATACTTCCATTAAGTTCCTTGAAAAAAGGAAAATCGCCTACATTATTTCAGGTGCGTTAATCATTCTGTCCATTGGCTCGCTCGCCATTCGCGGATTGAACTATGGTATCGATTTCAAAGGAGGCCGTACCTATGTGGTTCGTCTCGACCAGAACGTAGAAGTTGCCGATGTTCAGCAGGCACTGGCTGCACCGTTTGGAATAGCCCCCGAAGTAAAAACTTTTGGTGCCGACAATCAGATTCGCATTACAACAACCTATAAAATTGAAGACGACAGCGAAAATGTGGACAATGAAGTGGAAGAACTGTTAATGAAAGGCTTGCAGGATGCCAACATGCTGGACAAAGGTGTTACACTGGAAGAATTCACCACCGATTACCAGCTCAGTTCCCAAAAAGTGGGACCAACCATTTCAGATGACATCCGAAAAGATTCGGTTATTGCCATAGGGTTTGCGCTGATTATCATTTTCCTCTATATTTTAGTCCGGTTTACCAACTGGCAATATGGCCTGGGTGCAGTAGCAGCATTGGCTCACGATTCAATAATCGTGCTCGGTATCTTCTCGTTGTTTTACAACATTCTGCCGTTCTCGCTGGAAATTGACCAGGCATTTATTGCAGCTATTCTGACGGTGTTGGGGTACTCCATTAACGATACTGTGGTGGTGTTCGACCGCATCAGGGAGTACCTGAAACTGCACCCCAAACGGAAACGCGAACAGAATATGGATGAAGCCATTAACGGAACACTGCGCCGTACGTTCAGTACTTCGCTTTCTACATTCGTTGTATTGCTGGCCATCTTCCTGTTTGGTGGCGACACCATTCGCGGATTTACATTTGCATTGCTTGTGGGAGTTGTTGTTGGTACATACTCTTCCATTTTTGTAGCTACACCTATTGCTTATGAATTCCAGCGGAAAGTGGCAAAAGCGGTTGCAAAACGTAAATAAAATAGTTCTAAACCAGGTTTAAACAGTAGCCTTGCTTCTTGCGGGGCTATTGTTTTTTATTGAAATATCCTGTCTGTTTGACGATGTCAATTTGTATATTTGTGGGCTAAAATAAAACAAGAATGAGTTACATATTA
>CAZCPH010000076.1:4643-10950 GCA_964500105.1 uncultured Mariniphaga sp.
TGGTTTTGGTCATGTTGCTGGCCTTGCTGTTTTTCGGGGCAAAAGCAATTCCTGATATTGCCAAAACCCTGGGAAAAGGTATGCGCGAATTTAAAAAAGCCACCAACGAAATTAAACGCGAGTTTGACGAGCATACTTCAGATATAAAACGCGATATCAGCGAGGTTAAATCGACCGTTAACCGCGAAACCAATAAAATAAAGCACGATTTGGAGGAAGTTTCATCAACGGTTGACAAAGAAACAGACCAAATCAGGAAAGACCTTGAAGACGTTTCAAAACCAATAGAAACCACACCGGAACCCAAAAAAGAAATTAAAGACCTTCCGGAAGATTAAAACCCAAAGCTTTTGATAGTTGCCGAAAACATAAAAAAATCGTTTGGAACCCTTCAGGTTTTGAAAGGCATTAACCTCGAAATTCCGTTTGGGAAAATATATTCTATTGTTGGTGCCAGCGGAGCTGGTAAAACCACCCTGCTTCAGATAATCGGAACGCTTAGCAAGCCCGACAGCGGAAACATTTTTTACAACAACAAAAACATATCTAAACTTTCGGAAAAAAACCTGGCTTCTTTCCGGAACAGCGAAATTGGTTTTGTTTTCCAGTTTCATCATTTGCTACCCGAATTTACTGCACTTGAAAATGTTTGTATTCCGGCCTACATTGCCCGGCGCTCAAAAAACGAAACAGAAAAAGAAGCACTCCGGCTTTTGGAATACCTGGGACTGAAAGAGCGCATACACCATAAACCATCTGAACTGTCAGGCGGAGAAAAACAGCGGGTTGCCGTTGCACGTGCACTCATCAATAAACCATCGGTGGTGCTGGCTGACGAACCTTCGGGAAATCTCGATTCGGCAAACCGCGAAGAACTGCACGACCTGTTGTTTCAACTGCGCGACGATTTTGGGCAAACGTTTGTCATTGTTACCCACGACGACCATTTTGCTGAACGTTCAGATAAGATTATCCACATTAAAGACGGTATAATTGACGGGGTTCAAAACTGAAAACAGTCAGTATTTCTGAAATTTACGGTACAAACACCCCTCGCAAAAACTGAAAATCAGCTATGACAGAAGCAGAACTCAAGGAATTTCTGGATGAAAAAGCAGTTAAATACAACCAACCTGCTTTTATTGATACAGATCCCATTCAGGTTCCCAAACAGTTCAGTCAAAAAGAGAACATTGAAATTTCCGCCTTTTTAACCGCCACCATTTCGTGGGGAAGCCGGCCGGCGATCATAAAAAATGCGAAAAGCCTGATGCTTCTGTTGCATAACAACCCTTTCGAATTCATTACACAATCTTCAGAAAAAGAGCTGAACCACCTGGACACGTTTGTTCACCGGACTTTCAATGGCCGTGACTGCATTTATTTTATCCGCTCGTTAAAAAACATTTACAAAAACTACGGTGGTCTGCAACATGTTTTTGAATCCGGATTTCAAAAAAACCAGTCGGTTCAATCTGCACTGAACCACTTTTATCAGATATTTTTTGAACTTCCGGGAGAACGTACCCGGAAGCATATTTCCAACGTGGAACGGGGTGCTTCCGCAAAAAGGCTGAACATGTTTCTGAGGTGGTTGACAAGAACGGACAATTGCGGAGTGGATTTTGGTTTGTGGAAAGGAATTCCGGCATCAGCGCTCATGCTGCCACTCGACGTACACACCGGAAATGTGTCGCGAAAACTGGGATTATTGAAACGAAAACAAAACGACTGGAAAGCAGTGGAAGAAGTTACGGAAACACTTCGTAAATTTGACCCGGCAGACCCGGTTAAATACGATTTTGCACTTTTCGGGCTTGGCATTTTCGAAAAATTTTAAAATGGGACGGAACAACTGGTTTCAGTTTAAGCAGTTTAAAATAATTCAGGAAAAAACTGCTATGAAGGTGGGGACCGATGGCGTTTTGCTTGGTGCCTGGGTTCGTGTTTCTGATGTCGGAACAATACTCGATATTGGCACAGGAACCGGCGTAATTTCGCTCATGCTGGCACAACGTTCCCCGGCAAAGATTACAGGTATTGAAGCTGAAAAGAATGCTGCAAAAGAAGCTGAAGAGAATGTACGACAGTCTGAATGGAAAAACCGGATTTCAATCCGGCATGTTACTTTTCAGGAATTTGCGCAGAATTGTTCCGGACATTTTGATCTGATTGTTTCCAATCCGCCATTTTTTTCCAACAGCCAAAAATCAAAATCAGAACCGCTTGCAATGGCAAGGCACAACCATCTTTTGCCCTATACGGAACTGATAAATGGTGCTGCAAGGTTGTTGAACACCAGCGGGAAACTGGCTGTTATTCTTCCGGTAATTCAGGCAGAAGAATTCATTAAAGGATGTAAAACAAAAAACCTGCACTTGCATCGTTTAACAGAAGTCCGGCCCAATAACCTGAAACCTCCCCACCGGTGCCTTATGGAATTTGGGCAGACAAACGAAAAGCCGGAACAAAAAACACTTAACATTCATTCCGATGATGGCTCAGACTTCACTGACGAATACAAAACTTTAACCCGCGATTTTTATCTGAATTTTTAAGCCAGAAACAAAAACGGATTAAAAATACGGTCCATGCGACGGGAAAAATGACGGACTGCTTCAAAATCGACTTTTGAAGTGCTTTGTTTCACATTGGCTACCTTTTTAACAATCATTTTTTCCAGGAAATTCATCCGTCCGAAATCGAAAGCCCCGCCAAAACAGGCAGTGGCTTTGGCACGCTGAATCAATTCTTCGGGATATGCGCCCGCAAGTTGATGCTGCGCGATTTCTCCCTCCTCCATGCAGCAAATAAAAAGTCCGAGCTCTTTACTCTGCAACTCCTTTAAATTAGTCTGGCAAAAAGCTTTTACGCGTTTCTGAATCTGACCTGCATGAATAGATCCGCCAATAATTACCCGGCTGAAATCGTTCAGGGAAGAAATTGTCTCCTTTTTCAGGTTCACAAGGGAAACATCGCCTCCCAGATAGCTTTTCATTTGTTCCGAAATTTCTTTTGTGCACCCGTGGTGGGTTGCATAAACAATAAGCGTTTTCATGTTTAACTGTTTTTCTGGCTTAAAAAATTTAATTCTCTGAATATCTGAAATTTCCTTAAAACTATCTGCTTTTTTTCGAACAATTGTGTTAAAAATCGGTTAATTCTCTAAAATAACCGGTGAAATAAAATACCAAAAAGTCTTTTATTTTGCTTTTGATACTATTTTTGCAGTTTTTTAAATTATTTGATAAGTTATGACTATTGAAATGAAACCAGAAGTTCAACTTGACACAAATTACTATAAAGTTCAGGATATTAGAATTTTAACAGATAGTACTTTTATTCTTCGCCTGCCCAAAAGCCGCTTTAAATTTGAGGCCGGACAACACATTTCCCTCTCGATTGCCGGAGATTATCAAAGTCGCGAATATTCCATTTACAGTGCCGAAGAAGCAGATTACCTGGAAATTTTGGTAAAAGAGGTGGAAGGCGGCTATTTCTCGCCAAAACTAAAGCACCTGAAAAAAGGTGATATGGTTGAAATTCACGGTCCTTTTGGTCGCTTTGCGCTCGATGCAAAAAAACGTGACACACACCAGCATATTTTTATTGCCAGCGGAACAGGTATTGCCCCGTTCCACAGTATGGTGAAAAGTAACCCGGGACTTAATTACAAAGTTATTCACGGGGTTCGGTATGCCAACGAGGCCTACGAGCAGGACGAGTACGATCAGGACAAGTTTTTTCTTTGTACCTCGCGGGATGACAAAGGAGATTTTAAAGGCAGGCTGACCAATTATTTAAAAGATGCTGAATTTGAACAACATTCGTGTTTTTACCTGTGTGGTAACAGCGACATGATTTTTGATGCCATGGAAATATTGAAAGAAAAAGGATTCAACCGCGACGATATAAATGTTGAAGTATATTTTTAAAAGCAGCGGGATGTCTGAAGACGGAAGACCGAAGACCGAAGCCCGGAGAGAACAAAAGTGTGTAAATAAAAGTAATCATTTCCGCGGCGGTGGAAGTCTCTTAAAATCAGCAGATCCCCGCCTTCGCGGGGATGATGGCTAAAGCCATCACTTCGAATCAATTTTCTCGCCATAAGCCAGGTCACCAGCATCTCCCAGCCCCGGAACAATATACGATTTCGGCGTCATGCCTTCATCAACAGCACCAAGCCACAGCGTAACATTATCGGCTTTAATGGCGTCCAGAATATAATCAACACCCTGCTGACTGGCAATAATGGAAACCAAATGCACGTGAGCAGGTGTGCCTTTGCTGAACAATGCCTCATAACCGATTTCCATAGATTTTCCCGAAGCCAGCATGGGATCACTTAAAATTACCACTTTCCCATCCAGCGAAGGCGATGCCATATATTCAAACTCAATTTCAAAACCGCCGTTATCTGTGTATTTCCGGTAAGCTGAGATAAAACAGTTCTCCGCACGGTCGAGAATTTTAAGCAACCCGTTGTGCATGGCTAATCCGGCTCTTAAAATGGTTGCCAGCACCGGTTGTTTCTGCAGTGTGGGCACCCTGGCAACGCCCAGCGGCGTAACCACTTCTGTTTCTTCGTACTTTAGCTCTTTACTGATTTCGTAGGCAAACAACTCTCCCAAACGATAGAGATTTTCACGAAAACGCAAGGGATCTTTCTGGATGGACACATCTCTGATTTCTGCCAGAAACTGATCGAAAATTGAGTGGTTGTTGCCTAAAATTCTTAATTCCATTATTTCACAGATTAATTACAGCCGTTTTTTCAAAACCAGAATTTTCATCTCCGAAAAACAATACAGCTTCACAGAAGCAACTCATTTTCAGCAATAAAAATTTTCGAACGCAAAAATGCGAATTTTCCGACAAAAATGATTGAAAAAAAGCCTCTGGTTTGGGTGGAAGGCAAAAAAAAAGACCCTGTTATCTCAACAGAATCTTTCAATTCATATTTTTAAAAGCGAATGTTTCTCCTTTAATTAAAGGTGTAAAAGCAGGTCGGCACCCCAAAAAAGACCGAAAATAATTGCCACACCGGCAATTGCTCCGGCTGCCAGCGACAAAATTAAATTTACAGGCAGCTTTTGTCTTTCATCATCAGACTTCATTGTAATAACTATCTGATTTTGATTTGCTTCTGTCTCCATAGTTTTCAATTTTTGTTTAAAAAAGACTATTTTGTCTTTTGCAAATGTATGAATATTTTTAAAAAAATGTTATTCAACATACTTTTTAACATTTTTGAAGAATACGAATCTTCATGTAAGTTACGAATAGAAACGTTAAAACCGCGAAAAAATTTTCTGAAAAATTTCAAAATCAGTTATTCTTTCGCAAAACAAAAAAAAGCCCTGCGTGTGCAGAGCTTTCCTTTTCATCCATTAACCAATCTATTTCACCAGGTTATAAGTGTATTCATTGTTGTATGAACTCAACACTACCCTGTAATTTCCATTTTCAAGTTTCGATAAGTCGTACCCTGCAGTGATGTTAAAGTCTCTTCCCAGTTTCGATTCGTAAACCAGACCGTTGTTGTTGTAGAAATACATTTTCAGGTTTTCCTGGTCAAAGTTCAAATAGGAAACTTTCAACTCGTTGTTTTTGAAGTCGAAATACGGTGCAAAACGTACCTTTGCGTCTCCCACTTTTATTCCGTTTCCTGAAACTTCGAAATCGTTAATCACTTTTGTACCGTTTACATTCAGTTTCAAAGCGTAATTCCCGTTTTCCAGATCTTTAAAATCATAAATCTGTTTGTAGTCTGTTACCGGTTCGCTGGTTTGCTTGTAATACACCAAATCTCCGTTTTCTGCTTCGATGGTCACTTCAAAAATGGCCGGATTTTCATTGGTAACCGATACAACTGCTCTTTCAGCATTAATCGGGATAACGTTCATTTTCGGTTTTTCAACTGCCGTTGCTACGGTTGCTACGGCCAATCCTGCTACTGCAAATGCTAATTTAATTGTTTTCATCTCTTTTCAATTTTAATTGTTTAACTGTTTTCCTGTCAACTTTAAATTCAGTTTATACTGACTGTTTCTGTTTCGTCTTTCGACTTTAATTGTTGGTCAATCGTTTAATTTAAAATGACGGTACAAACATAGATTATTTTCATGATTATGCTGTAAAACATATATTAATAGTACATCAAATAAATGTAAAATTAACAATTAGAATATTAAATTGATGTAATTTTTTTTCTAATAATCTGTTTTTCAATTATTTGAAAACAAAAAGATTAACTATTACAATTATCGTGCCTTATTTAATCATTATATGTTAAGTTATTTTTACT
>CAZCPH010000077.1:0-10861 GCA_964500105.1 uncultured Mariniphaga sp.
GCCCATGTCGGCAGCCAGGTTAAACACTTCGTTAAATCCGTTTAAGGCGGTGTAACAATTCTCTTTCAGATTGAGATCGAGCACCAGGTTGTCCACATCGGTGTGCACCTGGTACCATTCGGTTAACGGTTTTTTATCCACTGCACGCACATGGTGTCCCATGTCAGCCAGTTTTTTCGCGAGGTGGCCACCAATGAACCCCCCTGCTCCTGCTACTACAATTCGTTTTTTCATCTGATTTAATTTTTAACTTTCAATACAAAGATGCACCATCTTTTGAAGCCCTGCAAGGTGCTGGATACCTGAATTTTTCGCAAAGGTTTTCGCAAAGCTTTGCGAACCCAAAAGCATGTTGCAGAACATAAATCGTACTTTTAATAAGAGTGAATTCAACTCAACTAATTTCATTTTCATCCTTCCTTAAATCAAAAAATCGTCAGGTAGATTTTTTTCAGAAGTTTCTAATCATAAAATCCGTTTTTTATGATTTTTGAAGTCTGCACCGACCCGTCAGACATCAAATTCTTTTGTATAAATATTCCGGTTTTGTTTTCTATATTTTGCACTTTCTGTCCGGTTAAGGTGAAATAGTGAACAGACAACACTTTTAATCCCGGGGCTTTTAAACCATCGATGGATGTATTTTCATCAACTATGCCGCTCAATAATATTGTTTTGTTTGAAGCACTGGAACTTGAAAAGACCAGGTTACCATCGATATTGCCTACCGAAAGTTCTGCTTTCATTCGCACGTAAACCATTGTTTCTTCCAACACACCATCATTTTCCTGAAGTACGATATTTGAAAAAAATCCGTTGAGTGTATTCTGAGAAATTTCAAAACCCGATGACGCAGCAATCGTAATATCGTTGTTCAAATTGGTACCCGAAACAACCAGCTCCTGAATGCCGGAAGGACCATGCCCCAATTTATATCTGAATTCCTCAAAAGCTGAGATTTCATTTCCCTGAACATCATTTAGATGAATTTCCGGAGGATTGTACTCGCTTGAATTTGTTAGGAATACGGTGTCGATAACAAAGGGATTGCTGCCATTGGACCAAAAGCCGGCAATGTAAATATGTTCGGTCTCCAGCGGGTTTCCATCGTTCTTTTTTGCATTGTTCAGGTTAACAACCAGTTCCCTGTTGTTTCCAAAGGAAAAAATTGCCGGTGATCCCCAGTAACTGGGACCATCAAACATTCTGAAATCGGCACTTGCATTGTTTGCGCTGCCCAGCCGGACTACGAGGTATTTGTAATCCGATAAATCGATTCCATTGTATTGCCAGCCACCAAAGCCCCACTGGCCGGTTTGCAGGGTGCGGGTGGTTTCATCAAACGTGCCATCTTCCCAAATATCAGGATTGAATAATTCTTCGGTTAGCGGGAAGGTGGTGGCGTTTACCTGAAAAGTGACCTGTTTGTGATTTCCCATTTTATCGGTGTATGTGGCTTCAACTTCTGCCTGGCCGTCTTTTATGGCAAAAACCCGTCCTCTCAAAACATTAATCACGTCCGTATTATCAACATAAATTTCTGCCACCGAAGCAACGTTCTCGATATGCCCGTCGGCAAAGATGGCATTCATTTCAACGCTTTGTGAGCTGTTTGTAATCACAGAAATCGTATTGCCACCTTCAATGTATAGTTCAGAAACAGTCAGGTAATCATCAGAAACTCCTTCAAAATTATATTCTTCAGCATATTCCTGGTACCAGTGATAAACCGGCCACGGACAAGCTTCCGGGTCGGTCAGGAAATCGACGACATCGGCAGGTGCGTCAGGATTCCCGAATTCGGCCAGCAGGTGAGGTTCGGTAAAAATCAACCAGCTCACATTGCCGCATTCGTCGGTAATTTTTTTGAAGTTGGCCCCAAACCCGTCACCGCCTGCTTCGCCGGTAATGCCTTTTCCCCATGATTTGTTGTGGCTTTCGGGAGCCCAGTCCATTTCAGTAACCATAACGGGCGCAAAGTCGGCAACGGGCTGAACCTGCTGTTCCCAGCCTCTTTGAAAAGCTTCGTAACCGCTTCCGCTGTTAAACCAACCCGGATAAACATGCACGGCATAGCCAATATTTTCGCCCTCGATTGGATTCACAGCATAACCGGAATATTGCGATTGGTACCCAAGTCCCGGGATCCATAAAATATTTTCGGCAGAATTTCGGATGGTATCCACTATTCCCTGAAAATAGGTTTTCAGGTTGTCGAAATGCCCCTGAGTGCCGCTTCCGTAAGTGCCATCAGTACCCAGAATGTTTATGGGTTCGTTGGCCAGCTCAAACATGATATGCGGATTGCTATTCAGCGCCGGATGCTTCGACACGATGCCCCAAACCTGAATCAGGTACTCGTGGTAAACACCGCCAATTTCAATTCTTTCGGGGCAGACTCCCGGAGGCCGCATGACAACATACAGCCCTTTTGAAACGGCATACTCTGCCATGGGAACAAACACCTCGTCGAGGTATTTCCTGAAACGTGTTTCGTTAAAACATTCCTCGCCTTCGTAGCGACCTTCGCAACCCGGTGTACTGCTCCAGTAAGGGTCCATGTGCATACGTACGAAGTTCATCATCCAGCCGGCTGTGGAGAGGCTGTCGATAATTCCCTGATTATATTCTAAGCAGCCTTCCACATCGTAGTAGTTCCATTTTGTTCCCCTTTCATTGAACCATGGCGAAAAAGTCTGTGCATACCCGTGCAGATTTACAATATGTCCGTGGCTGTCTTTTAAATACCGGCCTTCCACATGCAACTCTGGCATGGGCATTCCTTCCCAGGCTTTTACGCCAATAGCTTGTATCAGAATCAAAAAAAGAATACTATAATGGAGAAATAGTTTCATTGAATTATTTTTGAAATTTTTATAATCATTTTCTCAGTATACTAAGGCAGGTTTTTCTTTTCAACTGTCCAGATGTCTAATTTTGAAAGCTGACACGGATTTCCGGTGAACAATTTTCCGGCTTTCTTATCGCCCTTCAGTTGCCATTTATACCAGGCGGTTGCTACTTTGGCAAATTCACCACCGTGAGGCTGGCCATAAGTTCCGCCATGACCGACGTCCATATTTCCTACAAACACCGGTACATGGTTGATTCGGTTATAATCATCCATTCCGTTTTCATAAGCAATATCCGATTCTCCTCCAAGCAGGTAAAGTGTTGGTGTGTGCAGTTTTTCCAGCTGCTCTTTGGGTAAGTTGGGCATGCCCGGCATTCCGCTTCCCGGATTTTTCAAAATGCCACTGTTGCAAACCACGGCGGTGGTGATGCGTGGGTCGGGCGCTACTTCCAGGGTTTGCAATCCTCCGCACGACATTCCGCTGACAGCTATTTTCGATGTGTCAATTTTCTTGTGAAATACATTTGTTTTATCTGTGTTTTGTTCAATGGCCCAGTCAATGGCATCCAGTAACTGCGAAGAGATTGATCTTCCGTTACCACGTTCTCCTTCTTTTGGCATGGGGCCGATGGCAATCACCAAAAACCCGTGCGAGGCTACTTCCGACAAAAAGTTGACATGCTCCCAGGGGGAATTTGCACACGCCCCGTTTCCCCATGCAATTATTGGCAACTTGTTTTTTTTCCCGAAAACGCTTAGGTCTTTTGGCCGGAAAACGGTATGCGTTGGCAAAGAACTGTCAGTGTACATAATCGCGCTGTATGCACCTGTTCCACCATCTTCCACAACTCTGTGATTTTCGACCACTGAAACGTTTTCCTGAGCCGATAATGGATTCTGGAAATTTATTCCTGCAAATATGCAGACTGCAAGGCAAATAAAAATATTCTTCATCATGCTATTCTATTAAATTGAACAAAATATCAGTTTTTTTCTACCTGAAAAATTTATTAATAGTCCAAATTACAATAACTTTTCTGTCAATCGCAATCCGCTGATTAATTTCTTTTTACCGCAAAGCTTTGCGGACTGAAAAATATGTTGAAAAACATAAAAAACATCCTTCCTGAAAAATTAATAAATTTGTTCAGGAATTAATTTTTCAGGCAAATGGTAAAAAGACATGTTTCATTAAAAGATTTGGCAGCCGAACTTGGAGTTTCTGTGTCCACAGTGTCCAGAGCTCTGAAAAATCATCCCGACATCAGTCCGGAGCTAACGAAAAAAATTCAACATCTTGCCCGGGAAAAAAATTATTCACCCAACCCGCTGGCCATGGGATTGCTGCGGCAGCAAACCAAAATGATTGGTATAATTGTACCCGATATTGTCACCCATTTTTTCGCTTCAATTATTTCCGGAATTGAATCGGTTGCCAAAGAAAATGGATATTTCATTGTCATTTCCTCCTCCAACGAATCGTATCTGAAAGAAATAGAATCAGTTGAAAATTTATTAAAAACGCGAGTTGAAGGATTGATAGTCTGCCTAAGCCAGGAAACAAAGGAATTCACTCATCTTGAACGGTTAATTAAAAATGAAATTCCGTTGGTACTCTTTGACCGGATTTGTGAAGACTTAAATGTTCCTGCAGTCACAGTTGATGGAAAGGAGGCGGTAAAAAACATTATTCGTCATTTTAAACAAAATGGCAGCAGGCGAATCGCTTACATTTCAGGTCCCAATCATTTAAACATTTCTAAAAACAGAAAAGAAGGATATCTGGAAGGTCTGAAGGATTGCGGACTGGAGTTTCACTCCGAACTTTTGGTTGAATGTAATCTGAGTGCAGAGGAAGCTGCTACAGCCACCCGCCGGTTGTTAAGCCTGAAAAATAAACCCGATGCCATTTTCGGAATAAATGATACCGTTGCATTTGCCGCCATGAAAGAGATAAAACGGCAGGGATTAAAAATTCCGGATGACATTGCTCTTGTAGGTTTTACTGATGAATTTCATTCAACTGTGGTTGAGCCTGCACTGACTTCAGTCACTCATCCCACTTTCCAAATGGGCCAGGAAGCCGCCAACCTTTTTTTTAAACAAATAGCAACAGGAAACGCTTTGACCGAAAGGGTTGTTCTGCCAACAGAACTGGTTATCCGAGAATCATCAATTAAAAATTAGAACGGAATTATTTCAACTTTCCCTGTTAACCCGGCTTTCTTCACTTCCCACTCCGAAGCATCAAACGGTTGGTATTCAATATTCACAAAATTAATATCGTGAAATTTTTTCCAGTTTACTCCTCGAATATCCAAATCGCGGATGCGGTTAGCAGCTACGTTGGTTACTTCCACCTCCAGCAGGTTTTTGCCCTGCTGCAGGTTATCCACTTTTACTCTGAAGGCAGGCCCCAGCAGCGTGCCAAAATCTTTTCCGTTCAGTTTTACACGGGCACAATCTTTTGCATCACCAAGGTTGAGCAGGCCAGCAGAAGTATTGTTTCTCCAGTCAAATTCAACAGAATAGCGGGCAGTTCCGGCAAAGCGTGCGGTTTCTGCATCTCCCAGTTCTGTCCACGAAATCAATTTGCCGGTTGTAAAATTTCCCGGGAAAACCGGTCCGCCTTCCACGAAGTTGATTTTCCATAATCCTTCAATTTCCTCGCTTTTTGCTTCAGATTCTGCATAACTAAAATTAACTGCGTCGGTTTTCTTGTTTGTACAGCGAATGAAGACCACTCGTTCTGGTTCCAACTGAACGCGTACCGAATTTCTTTGGTTGTCAGCTTTTGCAATTTCTCCGGTTTCCGGGAAATAGAAAAGGTATGATTTTGCTTCTGAACTCAGTTCAACCCACTCATCCAGCGATTTTGTTCTGTTGTTCAAAACCATGTACCACTCTTCACCATTCCGTTTCATTTTTTGGTATTGAAAACCATTTTCAGAAAGCGACGTTTCCGCATAAATTCCGGCATTGCCAAGCAACTCAAAAACATCACCCACATGATTTGCGGTGTTAACCGAAGATGTCACGTCTGCCAACTGATCTTCCCGTTCTTTCAGGTTAAACATTCCCGGAACACTCTCAGGCAGTTGTTTCTCGAAATAAACCTTTCCGCCTTCAGCCATAAATTCAATCAGTTTTTTCATGGTTTCCACCGGAATATATTTGGTTTCAGGAACCAGAATGGCTTTATACTGTGCGTTTCCTTCGGTTACAAATTCACCGTTTTCTGTCTGGCAATTCAGCAGTTGTTTATCAGAAATATAATCAAATGAATAACCGGCATCCAACAGTTTTCGCGCCAATATTTCGAAGGAAGTACCTTTAAACCAGCGGGCATTGTCTCCGCCATCAATATTCAAATTATTAAAAAGCCTTCCTTCGCTGGCAGTCACATCGTAATACGGCCAGTAAACCAGCAGATCACTTTGCGGTTTTGATTGCTGCAGAATAGTTTGCGCACGTTCAATGTATTTGAACAACGCCGGCAACTCGCGCCACAGCGGATTGCGGTTGTTCACTTGTGTGGAAGCATAAAACAGCCAGCCCGGCCATTCGGCATCTTCGGGCGAATAGCAGGTTCCGTGAAAAAACATGTGATTTACACCGGCCAGAAAAAACCGGTTGGTGGCACGTATCATGTCTGCCGGAGTAACCGTCCAGTGGTCGTCGAGCCAGGTATAACTTTCCGAAGAAACCAGCTTTTGCCCGGTAACATGGGCAGCAGACGACGCAAATTTATTGACCAGAATATCAGATGAACCAGGCGCAACTCTGCGGAAAATTTCTGTTTCGGGAATATCGCAGGCAGCATACAAATCGAGAATATTTCCCGGTGAACCATGTGCCTGGTTGCGGTTCATGCTTCCATGCCGGTTTGCCCATCGGGTCATCGGCTGAATAAACGATTCGAGCACCAAATCCGACAAGGTTTCACGGTAATCTGATTTTACGCGGGCAACGGTTTCGGCATCTTCACAATCGCCTGCCAGCACATGCAGGTACTCTGCCAAATCGTAGCCACGCCGGTTTTTAAATTCTTCGGTAAAATGGGTGGTGAAATCGCCAGTGTATTCAAACGAATCGTGAAAAAAACAGCGTAACATACCCTCCTCAATGCCCAGCCGTTGCCAGAATTCGTTCAGGTACCATTCGGTTATTTCGTCATTAAACGTATCAATCGCCCAGCCCGTTCCACCTTCGGAAGCCCGTTTCACCCTATCGCGGTTTTTAAGCCGCTCGGCTAAATATACGATTCCGGTTGACGGAGCAGTGAATGATTCTTCCGGGTTCATAACCGTCACCTCCCCGTTTTCATTTACAAAAGACAATGCTGCAGCCATCTTTATTTCTGCTGGCAGTTGAAAATTTTGTCCGGCAGAAATTTTAAAGCTGTGCATGCGCAACGACCAGAGCCCGTTTTCCTCGGGAACAAATGGTCCGCCACACCGCCAGCCACTTCCGGGAGGTAAATCCACACCCAATTCCAACCTGTTAGCTTCGTCAATGGTGAATTTCAGCATTTCCGAAAATTCAGGCGAAAAATATTCGATAAAGCGGTCTTCCTCGCCCTGAACACCGTAAATAGAGGTAATTTCAACACCACCTATTCCGGCATCGGACATTTCCTTTAATTCACGCTGAACGTTTTCCTTATCAACTGCATTACCCGGCCACCACCAGCGCGACCAGGGTTTCGATTCCTGCGTGGATTCGGGCCAAACTGCTTGTTCCTGTTTGCAAGCTCCTAAAAGAAGGATTGAAAAGAATATAAAAATGAATGGTTTAGTTTGCATTTTAATCGATTTTTCAGTGAAAATAAAATGACTGTCTCAGCTATTTTCGACTAAAATAGATAATTCCAGCCAAATACATCATTTTCAAAATCAGATTTATTAGATTAGCAGACATAAATCAATGGCATTTCTCTTTCATTCTAATCATTCAAAAAATGGCTACCAGAAGAGACTTTCTGCAAAAAACCCTGATGCTTTCACCATGTTTAGTTTGGCCAAATTCCTTGGTTCATCTTTTCCAGAGCGATTTACCAAATGTTCTGATTCTGGGTGATTCTATTTCCATCGGCTACACGCCTTTTGTTGAGGAATACCTGAAAAGAAAAGCAAATGTATTTCGCCCGATGCTTGTAAACGGAAAACCTGAAAACTGTGAAGGAACAAATAAAGGAGTGAAAAATATTGAAAGGTGGCTGGGCGACAAAAAATGGGATGTCATCCATTTCAATTTTGGCCTGCACGATATTAAACATGTTGATCCGGTGACAGGACAAAACAGCCAGAATCCAAAACATCCTCAGCAGGCAAACCGTAAAGAATATAAAGAAAACCTTGAAATCATTGTTGAAAAGTTGAAAGCCACCGGTGCGAAACTCATTTTTGCCACCACCACTCCTTATCCAGATGTTGTTGATGGTCCGTTGCGCAAACCCGGAATGCCTCAAAAATACAACCGCATAGCTGTAAAAATAATGAACAAAAACGAGATCCTCATCAACAACCTGCATGCGTTTATGGTACCTCGCATGGCCGAATTGCAACTTCCGAAGAATGTTCATTTTACCGAAGAAGGAAGTCGTGAAATGGCAAAAAAAGTGGTTGAAAGAATCAATGAAGTACTTGACAAAAAGTAAAAAGAGTTATGAACATCGTAATTCTCGATTCCGGATACAAATCCTACGATTTTGAAAAATCGCTTTTTGAAGGGAGCGGATTTACACTAAAAATTCACCCTTCGTACAAAGGTGACAGAACCGAAAAAATGGCATTTGCACGTGAAGCCCACGGAATTTTGGTGCGGCACACTGCCATCGATACCGAATTTCTTTCGGAAATGAAAAACCTGAAGGCCGTTGTTCGCTATGGAGTGGGTTACGATAACATAAATGTGGATGCCTGCACCCGTTTTGGCGTTAAAGTGGCCAACGTGCAGGGTTATGCCAGCCATTCTGTTTCCGACCATGCGCTGGCCATGCTGCTCATTTGCAGCCGCGGAATGTGGGACCCGAAAAAGCAGATAACCACCCAGTTTGCAGCTTCACCGGTGGAAGATGTTTTTGAACTGCACGATAAAACACTCGGCATAATCGGATTGGGAAGAATTGGCAGTGAACTCAGCAAAAAAGCTGCTCCCCTTTTCCGCGAGATCATTGCTGCCGATCCTTACAAACCACAACACTATTTCGACAACCTGAAAGTTCGGAAAGTTTCGCTGGACGAATTGTTGCAACAATCGAATGTAATCAGTATTCATTGCAATTTAACCGATGAAACCACACATCTGCTAAATGGAGAAACATTCGGCAAAATGGAGAAAAAACCGGTAATCATTAATACTGCCCGCGGCGAGGTGGTGGATGAAAAAGCTTTGCTGACGGTTCTAAATGCCGGGCAAATTCACAGTGCCGGGCTGGATGTTTTCGAAAACGAACCGGTAACTGATGCACAGGAAGCGCTTATCAACCATCCGCGAACCATTTGCACAGGGCATTATGCCTGGTATTCCGACCGTGCCGCTAAGGAGTTACAAAAACGGGCAGCAATGAACCTTTTCAACCTGTTAACCGGAAAAAAAACAGCCGATTGCCTGAATCCTGAGGTTCAATAATACCTGCCAATCATCGGATGTTCCACAATGGCTTTGCGCAACTCCCTGAAATTTAAGCCTCCCGAACTACGGAAAACAATTTTTCCACCCGGCTCAACAATTACAGTGTATGGAATTTCGCCCTGCCACTTCTCATCAAGGTTTTCAATTAAATCGTACCGGTTTTCCGATTCAAAAATGAAATTGTTATCGATGGCAGCCTCTTTTTTCTGGAGGAATTCATGCACTTTTCCTTTCAGATTTAACCGGTCGGTGCTGATGGTGTACATTTCAAAATCGCGGCCCATGTACATACGGTAAGTGTCCACCAGTTCGTCAAATTCTGCGATGCAGGGACCGCACCAGGTGGCCCAAACATTAATCAGGCGTAATTTTTCTGAATCATTTTTCATCAGTTCTTTCAGCCCTGCAACCGACAGATTTTCCAGCGGAACTTCCTTTTTTGCCCAGTCGGCATCCAGTTTTTCCCGCCAGTCGCCTTTCCATTTCCACTTAACAGAACAACCAAACACTTTGGTTTGGGTAACCGGTGGTTCGTTTCCGGCCAGAACGGCTTCAATCGCGTTACGCAAATCATGCTGTTTGGCCGTGCCTGGTTTTTCCGACTCGTCAATCCTGCCCACATACCGTAAAATCCTGTTTTCATCGAAAACAAAAGCGTGCGGTGTGGCAACCGGACCATAAGCAATGGACATTTCTTCAGTATCTCCATCGTACAAAAACGGGAAATTGTAGCCCTTATCTTTTGCCCTGATGACCATATCTTTAAAGGAATCGCCCAAATCGGAATAGCCCATTTCTTCAAGGCAAACCGCATTGGGGTCGTTCGGATTTATTTTTACCACCTGAACACCTTTTTTGCCATAATCATTTTGAATGGCAATTATCCGGTCTTCATAAGCCTGAGCTGTAGGGCAATGGGGTGCACTGAAAATGAGCACCAGCACCTTCGCATCCTCAAACGAATGAAGCGAGTACATCTTTCCGTCCACTCCCTTCAGATTAAAATCGATGGCTTTTGCTCCCGGTTCAAGCGTTACCGGATTGGGTTGCTGCTGTGCAAAAACGGAAAATGCAGAAAATAATGCGAACAAAACAGTAAGTTTATTCATTGTATTAATTTTAACAAATGATGTTGAAATTATAAAAAAAGCGAATTCAACCAACTTTTAACAAGTTTTATTGGCATGAAGATCTTTGTAACCAATTTTCTGTTGCTATTTTTAGCCGGAATTGCTTTCCCGTTTTCAGGAAATTCTCAAAATAACATTCCGGTAGTCTCCGAACAAAATTCTGTAAAAGATACAACTGCTCTGTCCGGAGAAATTGACGAAGTGACTGTTACCGCATTTCGGACACCATACAACCTGTTTA
>CAZCPH010000078.1:0-5113 GCA_964500105.1 uncultured Mariniphaga sp.
TGTCAATTTCTGATTTGGGGAAAACCAGCACGTTGTTTCGTGAATTCATTTTAACAACATCCGGATTGTCCGGTTCCAAAATCTTCCCCGAAAAAGCTGAGCCGTTTTTTAAAAACACCCTTACTTTTTCATCCTGGGCATAAACGGAATGGATAAAAACGGATAGAAAGGTTACAAATAAAATCGTTCGCATGAATAGTTTTTTTTGGTTAAAAAGTCATACCATCACTTGAAGTGATAGTATGACTGTTGAAAACTGTTTAATTGTTCTCCTTCACAGGAATAAAACTTACCTGACGAATGTCGTTCAAATCGGAATAATCGTACTGGTAAAAACCGTCGTCACCAATCATAAACAGGTAGCCGTTGACGGGAATTACGTCGTAAGTGTTTATGTTTGAAAAGCGGGCAATCATGTGTTCGTCGATATGCTGTTTATCGGTAACATCATAAACCTTCAGACCGGCGTTACCGTCGCACACAAACAGAATATCGCCGTCAATTCCCAATCCGTAAGGGCCGTTCAGCGGGTACGACTGCAACAGCGTGGTATTTTTATAATCTGCCGAAAGCTGCAGCACATCCAGCCGGTTTACGCTGCTGCCACACTGGTTTCCGCCACGAAGCGTAACATAAGCGTAGCCGTCGGCAACCACTACCGGATCGCAACTGGTAACATGCCAAAACTCTCCTACGTATTTGGGAACTGTGGCCACATCGAGATTAAAAATTCGCATCCCCGACTGCGTTCCAAAAAACATATGTCCGTCGTAAATAAACATGGTTTCCACATCCCAGCCCACATTTTGTTTACCGATGCTGTGCGGATTTTCATCGTCATTCACATCGAACATGTATAGCATGGAATGATCCACCGCATAAAGATAATCGCTGTACAACCCAAACCGTGCCATGCTTCCGCCAATGCCAAACGTGCTGCCATTTTGTGCCGCACCTCCACTGAAACCACCGTCGCTCATGGCATATTCGGCATTGGAAAAACGGTAATACACCGGGTAGTAATGGTATTCCATTTCCTGGCGCACCTTTTTAATTTCCCAGTCGATTACCACACCTTTCTCTTCTTCTACTTTGGCCACGCGGTAATCTTCGTTATATGGCGGAGTGGTATAAGGGAAAATATCTTCCACGCGACTCACCTCTTTCGGGTTGTTCACGTCCGAAATATCGATGGCTACCAAATCGACGTAACTGTCGGCATACAACGTATTGTTTTTAATGGCAATATCCGCATTTCCGGGAACTTCAATAAAACCGATATTGTCCGGGTTTTCCGGGTCACGATTGTCGATGATGTGAATTCCCTTCAATTCTTCGTTAATAAAAATGTAGCCGTCTTTGAAATAAATCTTCCCCGGATTTTCAAGTTGACGAGCTACTTTCAGCTTCACTGCTTCGCGCAAATCTTCGTAACTCATGTAAACGGGCGAGTTGGCGGTAAAAACTTCGGTGTATTCGTCCATGCAGGCGTTGGAAACAGCCATTAAAATGATGAATGCAAAAATATTTCTGATTGTTTTCATAATGTGGATTGTTTAGTTGAAAATGAAACCCAGTTTAACAGTGAGACGGTTGTAGTCGATGTCGAGCCTGTAATCGTTTTCACCCTTGTAATGCAGCCGGTGAAACTGGTAGCCAAACCCCAGCGACATGCCGAAGCCGGGAGAAAACAAATGCGAATACCCGATTCCCGGATTAATCAGAACTCCACCTTTGGGGTCAAGTTCTCCGTAGCTGTGGGACGGTTGAGGACCAGGCCAGATACTACTGGTGCTCCAGTACGGTTGCACATCGTAGTAAATTTCACGCGAATCTTCCAGCGGAACCTGGTAACCCGCTTTCAGAAAAAAGTAGGGCGACGACCATGTATTCCGCAGTTTGTATTCGGCATTCACAAAAGCCGGCAGGTACGATTCCTTTAAAAATTCAGCGCCAAAACCAACACCTGCCGAAATTTGCGGAGTGATCAGATAATTTACAGTTCCGGTAAAACTAAGCGGCGCCGACTGGCTGTTTTGTGAGTTTCCGGCCAAAACACCAGCTTCGGCACGGTAAAAAATGCGAGAGTACTGCGGAAGATGTTCCATTTGGGCCAGCCGTGAAGAACGCCGTCCGGCAACACTGTCGATTTCAGCCGCATCGAATACCCAAATGTTCCCGGCTGATTCAACGCGCAATTTACCGGCGTTGGTGTACTCATACTTTCCTTTCAGTATGGTTCCGTTTTTAAGGTAAACATGCCCTTTTTCGCTTTGTGCAAAACCTGAAAAAGTAAAAAGCACAGCAAATGTAAACAGACACAATTTTTTCATAGCATAGTTAATTTTCAGAAAAGATGCAAAAGCTGGCCGCATGGTTGCGTGAAAAGAAATATTTTTCCAATATTCGGGAAACTTTTTCAACGTGTTCTGTTCAATTATCTTTTTTTAGTATCGCTATGAAACATTTTGTTTTCGCCTTTGCCTTTCTTACTCTTTCATTTTTCAGTGCAAATGCCCAGGAGCCCCAGAGTTATTTTCTGCCGGATGATGTTACATTCAATAAAAATATTCCAACCCCCGAAGAATACTTCAATCAGCAGTTGGGAGAATGGCACCTCAACCATGACCAGGTTTTGAATTATATGAACGAAATCGCCAGGATTTCTGAAAGAGCCATCATCCAGGAATATGCCCGTTCGTATGAAAACAGACCGCTGGTTCACCTTATTTTCACTTCGGAACAAAACCAAAACAAACTGAATGAACTGAAAGAGCTGCATTTCAACTATTCCAGTGGCGAAGAAAATATGTCGCCTGAAAGCGTTCCAATGGTAGTGAATCTTGGTTACGGCGTTCACGGTAACGAGTCAAGCGCTACCAATTCGTCTGTTCTCACGGCGTATTATCTGGCGGCTGCTCAAGGTGAAAAGATTGACCGGTTGCTCGAAAGCACCATCATTCTGGTTGACCCGTGCCTGAACCCCGACGGATTTGTGCGCCACAGCACCTGGGCCAACATGCATCAAAGTTTAACTGACGTAACCAGTCCCGACTCGCGCCAGTTCCGTGAAGTTTGGCCGGGCGGACGCACCAACCACTACTGGTTCGATTTGAACCGCGACTGGCTGCTGCTGGTACATCCCGAGAGCCGGGGCCGGGTGGCCGCTTTTCACGAATGGAAACCCAACATTGTAACCGACCACCACGAAATGGGCGCCAACTCCACTTTCTTTTTTCAGCCCGGTGTGCCCAGCCGCAACAATCCACTTACACCTGAAGAAAACTACCGGCTGACTTACGAAATTGCCAAATACCATTCTGCATTTCTGGATGAAATCGGATCGCCTTATTACATGGAAGAGCAGTTCGACGATTATTATTTTGGGAAAGGTTCTTCGTATCCCGATGTGAATGCCAGCGTGGGCATTTTGTTTGAGCAGGCCGGGTTCAGGGGAAGAATTCGCGAAACTTCCAATGGAGTTAAAACCCTGGCATTTGGCATTAAAAACCAGTTTACCGTTTCGCTTTCCACTCTGGAGGCAGCCATGAACCTTAAAGATGAACTGCTTCAGTTTCAAAAAAAATTTTATCGCGAAGCGCTGGAACTGGCTGACAACGATGCTGTAAAAGCCTGGATTTTCGGCGATGAGAACAACCGGCAAACCACTCTGAAGTTGGTGGATTTACTGCAACAACACCAAATACAGGTTTATCAAAATGAACAGGAAATAACAGCAAACGGAAAAACGTTCAAACCCGGCTTCAGCTTTATAGTTCCCAAAAAACAACCGCAATACCGACTCATAAAAAGCATGTTTGAAATAAATACTGAATTTGCCGACAGTACGTTTTACGATGTTTCTACCTGGACTTTTCCTTACGCGTTTAACCTGCCGTTTGCGCCAATAAATTCACTCCGAAACATTCAGTTTTCTGAAAAACAGACTGAACTGAAGCAATCTGAAGGGAAAGTAGTTGGCGGAAAAAGCAGTCTGGGGTATATTTTTCGATGGAATGAATATGCTACGCCCGAAGCACTTTTTCAAATACAAAATAAAGGACTGATGACAAAAGTGGCCACCGATGAGTTTTCGTTTTTAATTGACGGAAAGGAAGAAAATTTCACTTACGGCACCATTCTGGTTCCCGCAGCCGGACAGGAGATGGACGAAGAGGAAATTTTCAACCTGGTTGCTTTGGTGGCACAACAAACCGGCATCGATTTTTACGGACTGGATACCGGACTTGCAACCAAAGGAATTCACATCGGCAGTGGCAGTTTTGTTTCGCTGGAAAAACCCGAAGTGCTAATGCTGGTTGGCGGAAGTGTGAGCAGCCGCGATGCCGGTGAAATCTGGCACCTGTTCGACCAGCGTTATAAAATTCCTGTTACTATGGCCGACAGCGACAACATGAACAACATCAGTTTAAACCGCTACAATACGTTGATTCTGCCTTCCGGCTCATACCGCGAAATAAACAACGCTGCAACAGAAAAAATAAAAGGATGGACAGAGGAGGGTGGAACACTGATTGTTGTCAAAAATGCAGCTTCGTGGGCAACGCGCAACGACCTGGGCAAAACACAGTTCAAAAAAGGCATTGAACCCGACACTACGCTGCAACTGAATTATGCCGACCGCAGCAAGGAATACAGCACAAACGCCATTGCCGGCGCCATATTCAAAACTGAAATGGACATTACCCATCCGCTCTGTTACGGTTATTTGCAGAGAGAAACTCCGGTATTTAAATCGGGGAATGCGGTGGCTGAATCGCTAAAAACAAATTATGCGGAACCGGTAAAATTTTCAAACGAACCTTTTCTGAGCGGTTTTGTGTCGGATAAAAATCTGGAAAGGCTGAAAAATGCTCCTGTGGTTTCGGTGCAACCGGTTGGAAGGGGAAAAGTTATTACTTATCACGAAAGCATGACATTTCGCGGAACCTGGCTGGGAACAAACAAATTGTTTATGAATTCTGTGTTTTTCGGGAAAATCATCCGTTAAAATTCATAATACAAACCGGTATATACACCAACTCTGTATGGCCTGAAATCGACTTCCGGATTGCGGTTAATGGAATTCAGGTAATAATTGAGCCGCGGTTCA
>CAZCPH010000078.1:5123-10798 GCA_964500105.1 uncultured Mariniphaga sp.
AAGCGTAATTCAGTCCCACACCTACTGTTCCCGAAACATTTACCGTGGAAATGTCCTGAGTTCTGCCAATATTCTGTACTCCGTATTCATTGTCGATGTAGGCATTGTTGCCGACAACCAACCCGGCGTTTATACCGCCCACCAGTTCCACATCCATTTTCCGGTCGATAAGCAGGTAGCGGAGGTATAGCGGGATTTCCACAAAATCGAAAACCTGTGCCAGCTCACCACTTGTAAGCAGCGAATTGGAATATGTTCCGGAGTTTTCAAGATTGGCAGCAATTTCTGCCCCTTTGGGAACACCCTGAAACTCAATAATTCCGGCAGTACTGTTCATGGCCATCCGGTTACCCGCGAGATTTACAGCTGTATTGAAATAATTTCTGTCGGCAGGTGCAAATGCGTAATCCATTTCAGCCTTGTTGCCAAACAGTTGAGGTGAACTGCCCGTCTGCTGTCCGTTTTGAGCGTAATAAACACCGCTTTCAATGCTAATCCGTTTGCTGGTTTTGTACTGAACCGAGACTCCGCCGCTGAGATTGGCATTTCCTTCGTTCGCCTCGTAGGTCATATTACTGGCGTAGGCAGAACCATGTTTGGCAGAGTAAGACGAATAGCCGGGCGAAACATTCAGTCCGAATTTCCAGCCGGTATTGTTTTTACCTGATGCAGAAATCTGCCGGGCATTTTCCTGGATCACTTTTCTCTCCCACGAAAAAGCTTCTTCTGCGGGTTTTGAGGACTTAATTTCTTCGGTAGAAGATAAATATTCATCACCGGAACGTTTTAATTCCGTAGCTTCCAAAGGATGAATGAAACTCAAATCAGCATCTGCAAGCATCTTGCTTTCTCCGGCCGTTTCTGAACCGGCAAGGTTTTCTTCGGGCAGTTGACGCGCAGAACCTTTTTCATCTGCAGCAGCCAACAGCTTTTTTGGTTCAGCCAGTTTCTGCTCTGGCTGTTCGTTGTCGTTTTCCCGAACCGGTGCAATTTGTTCGTTGCTGTTCCGGTTCTGTTCAGTTTGTATATTTTCTGTTTCGGCAACCTGCGGAACCTGGTTTTCAACAGACTGGTTAAAATACCAGCCGGCCAAAAAAGCAAGCATCAGCATGGCAGCCACCGCCGACCAACTGTACCGGGCCATTCGTTTTCTGCGCCGCTGGCCTGCCAAAGTTGACTGAATATTGTCCCAGACAAAGGCAGGCGGATCTTCCGAAAATCCGTCCAGTTTTTCCCGGAAAATTTTATCCATATTTAATTCTTCATTCATCAAGCAAAATTATTTGCGTTTGATTCTACTTCATCGTAAAGTTCCAGCACTTTACGTTTTAAAATATCCCTTGCCCGTGCAAGGTTCGATTTCGATGTTCCCACCGAAATGTTCATCGCTTCGCTGATTTCCTGATGGTTCATGCCCTCCATTACAAACAGGTTAAACACCATCCGGTAGCGTGGCGGTAACTGCTGAATCAGTCCCAGCAAGTCTTCCGCACCAATTTTTGCCAGAATATCGTCCGAAACCTGCACCGAATCGTATTGTCCCATGTCTTCAACAGGATACAAAACATGCTGTTTCCGGAACTTACTCAGCGAAACATTCACCATTATCCTTCTCATCCAGCCTTCAAAAGAACCCTCGTGCCTGAAACTTTTAATGTGTGCAAAAACTTTTATAAACCCATCCTGTAAATTGTCCTCAGCTTCGGTGCGGTCTTTGGCATACCGTAAACACACCCCGAACATTTTCGGTGCAAACATCCGGTAAAGCTTTTCCTGCGCGCGCACATCACCCGAGGCACATTCGTTTACAATATTTTTCAAATCTTCCAAACCAGGGCTGCAAATTTTCCTTCAAAAGTAAGGATAAATTCTGCACTCAATCCCCGGAAAATATCCTTAACTTGTTTTAACATTCCTTTGTTTCAACTCATTTCAACGGTAAAAACATGGATTAGATGCAGGGAATAAAAAAAGGGTTGCGTGGAAATGAAAAAAATTTTTTCCGACCCCACGCAACCATTTTGAACCGGGCATCATCTTTGATACAAAATACCTGCAAAAAAATGTGCCATGAAGAAAAAATCATTGCTGCTTCTTTTAACTTTTGCTTTGTTTGCGGGCTGCAACCTGCCCGGCGACAATGTTGACGACGATCTGAATATAACCGAAAAAACAGCCCGGCTCATTGAAGCCGAAAATCAGTTCGGTTTTGAACTCTACAAAAATATATTTACTTCGGAAACCGAATACGAAAATATTATGGTTTCGCCGCTGAGTGTAAGCCTGGCGCTGGCCATGACTTACAACGGTGCCAATGGAGAAACCAAGACCGCTATGGAAAAAACCCTGAAAGTTTACGGCTTAACACCGGAAGATATCAATACTTCGTACCGCGATTTGGTGAATGCCCTGAAATCGCTCGACCCGAAAGTACTGCTGGAAATTGCCAATGCTATTTTTTACCGCGATGATTTTCAGGTGGAAAACGATTTTGTTTCCATTAATAAAAATTACTACGATGCCGAAGTTTCTGCGCTCGATTTTGGAAATGAACAGCAGTCTCTGGAAACCATTAATGGCTGGGTGGCCGAAAAAACCCACGATAAAATTGAAAGCATCATCGACCGGATTTCGCGCAACCATGTGATGTTTCTGCTCAATGCCATTTATTTTAAAGGATCGTGGCAAAAAGAATTCAATGAGGAAAGCACCAAAAAGCTTCCGTTTTATCTGGAAAACGGCGAAACCATTGAAACTGAAATGATGCAAAGGCTTGACACGTTGCCCTGGATGAAAAATGATTTGTTCAGCGCCATTGAACTTTCTTACGGCAAAGGAAACTACAATATGTATGTTTTTCTGCCCGAAACCGGCAGAACGCTGGACGAAATTATAAACAAGCTGGACAAAGAAAACTGGGAAACCTGGATGGAAAGTTTTCAGGAAACCCGAAGTGTTGACATTAAGCTTCCAAAGCTAAAATATGAATACGAAATTACATTGAACGACGTTTTAACCGAAATGGGAATGGGCATTGCATTTACCGGTGCCGCAGACTTCACCGGAATTAACCGGGGAGGTGGCCTGAATATCGACTACGTAAAACACAAAACGTTCATTGAAGTGAATGAAGAAGGAACCGAAGCTGCTGCTGTAACCGTTGTGGCCATTGAACGCACCTCGGCAGGCGGACCGGAAAAAGTTCCTTTTTACGTGAACCGGCCGTTTATGTACGCCATCACCGAAAAAAGCACCGGCGCTGTGCTGTTTATGGGAACAGTAAAAAATCCGCAGGTAAATTAAATGTGGCGAAATAAGTATCAGGTTTATGAGACACAAAACAAAAAAATGAAAACATAAAATAGTGAGTTATGAAAACAATTATTCTGCTGTTGCTGGCATTTGCACTGACATCTGTCAGTTCGTGCGAAAAAAATGATCCGGTACCCGACGAAAACAAAATCATCAATCTGGATGAAAAGTCGGCGCAACTGGTGGAGGCCGACAACGCCTTCGGGATTGAACTTTTCCAGACTATACGGGCAGAAAGCGACGAAGAAAACCTGATGATTTCGCCGCTGAGTGTTTCGGTGGCGCTGGCCATGGCCTACAATGGAGCCGATTCCGGCACAAAATCTGAAATGGAAAAGGTGCTTAAGCTTAACGGCCTTACCAAAGAGCAAATCAATGCATCGTATAAAATGCTTATAAATGCATTGCAAAAACTTGATGATGAAGTGGTTTTTGAAATTGCCAACGCCATTTTTTATGCCGACGGATTTTCTGTAAAACCGGGCTTTCTTTCCATCAATCAAGATGTTTATGACGCAGAAGTGAGCAAACTGAACTTCAGTTCACCGGCAGCAGTGGAAACCATAAACGGCTGGGTAGCTGAAAAAACGAACGACAAAATTCAAAAAATTATCGATCAGCTCAATCCGCTCGACCGGATGGTTTTGCTGAACGCCATTTATTTCTACGGTACCTGGACCAACGAATTTGATAAAGATGGTACACATAACCTTTCATTTCGTAAAACCGACGGCACAACACTCGAAGTTCCTATGATGAACAAGCTGGAAAAACTTCCTTACAAGGAGAATACGCTGTTTAAGGCAATAAAAATGCCTTATGGAAACGGGCAGTACAACATGGTGGTTTTGCTTCCGGTGAATGACAACAATTCGCAGGACATTATTGATGTGCTGACGGCTGCCAACTGGAACAGCTGGATGTCAACTTTTGAGATGACCGACAGGGTGAAAATTACCATGCCCCGGTTTAAATACGCTTTTGAAACTTCGCTGAAAAAAGTGTTGACATCCATGGGCATGGAAAAAGCATTTGTACCCGACGAAGCTGATTTTTCAGGAATTTCTGATGAAGATTTGTATATCAGCGACGCGATTCACAAATCGTATATCGATGTAAATGAAACAGGAACGGAAGCAGCTGCTGTTACCGGACTTGTATTTGCCACAACCAGTATGGACCCGGATCCCCCTGTCTCTTTCTATGTGGACAGGCCGTTCGTTTATGCCATCACGGAAAAAGACACAGGAGCCATTCTCTTTATTGGCGAAGTAAACCACCCGGAATACGATTAACCGAATTTTCCAAACCCCCGGATATTGCTGCAACAGTTAGTTCTTTAAAAGCCGCCTGCTCATTCCCGGGCGGCTTTTTTTCTAACAGAAAAACACCAACTTTAACCCCTGTTTTAATTCTGAACTAAACCGGTTGCAATGTTCAATCCTGAACTTTCAGATTTGAGTGAAGAACTTTTTGAACTATGGGACGATTGCATGAGTTTTCCCAACCTGCTGGCAAAGGTTAAGCGACATAAAAGCCTCACAATCAAATTTTTCGATTTGAACAGGGAAAAACAGGTTTGGCATCTTCAGGATGAACTGGCGGAACTGATTCAGCACGAATACGATTATCTTGACGGAATTCTGGCTACCCGGCGCGCCATTGACAATCAATCATTTCGCTGGAAAGCATAAAAAAACCGACTGTATTAATACAACCGGTTTTTCTTATTTTATAAATTGTTCTGGTTAGAAAATGCTGTAAGAAAGTCCAACTGCAAAATTGATGGTTGTTTTGGTAAGATTTTCATTGTAATTCCCCATATCCGGATCATTAAAACCTACTTCCTGATCCTGGTAGAAAGTGTTGGAAAATCCGGCATCAAATGCGAGTGCATCGGTAATTTTCCATTGGAAACCGGCACCGGCAGTAACCGAAGGATTGCTGTAGCTGAAATCGCTCTGGTAACTTTCGGCAATGCCCATGTCTCCATACAATCCGCCCACGCTGAACGCGAAATTATCCAAAACATTGAACTGCAGTCCAAGTCCGATTTCCATTCCGTTGCGGTCGATTTCACGAGAACGGATTTTTGAAGGATCCACATCTTTCCAAACCGCCATATCCCGCGTATTCATTCCCCAGTCAACACCTTTATTGAAATACATGTTGTATGAAAGTTGTGCTTCCACCAACCCGGCATCGTAACCCACACCAACACCTAAAATGGCGGGCAGGTCATTACGCGATTTTGCTCCGTCGGGGAATAACCCCAAATCATCTACTTTGGTGTTATTCTCGAGCTCCAGAATGGTTTTCATTTCGTACTTCAACGCAATGTTCAGGTTTTCGGCCGGAGAAAT
>CAZCPH010000079.1:0-10783 GCA_964500105.1 uncultured Mariniphaga sp.
AAAATCTTAACAGAATCATGAAACACTCACCCGCCTTCCTAGTGGAACGTGGTCGGCGCAAACTTCTTTGTCTTCCAGTACTTCGGATCGTGTGACGGAACAATACTGACCTGTGGACCGAACCAATCCATGATCCTGAAAATGTAAAGGGTTAATTCAGCGTATAATGGTACAATTTCCCGCCTTCACTGCCCACTATCAGGCTTAAGCCGGTGTTGCTTTCAGCAAGCTTTCCGATGGAGAACTCTGTATTGCCCTGCAGCGGAAATCCCGGGTGCAGCTTTCCGTCGGGATTAAAAAGGTAAATACGATTGGAAACAGCGTCCACAACACCCACTTTTTTCAGATCGGCTGCAAATGTGTAAATATTTGGCTGGTTTGTAACCGGCCGGTCAAGTTTTTTACTGAACAGCTTTTTCCCGTTTTCATCCATCACGGTTATCTCATTGCCATCGGCAAATACAAAATCGGGAATGTTGTTACCGTCCAGATCATCCACGGTAAAAAAGTGCTTATCGCTAAAACGTGCTGTTTTCTTCTCTTCCACTTTCCCGTCAAAATAGAGGTAATAAACCGTTCCACCGGTGTTTGTTGCCACTAATTTTGGCGTTCCGTTCAGGTTCAGTACCAGTTGATTGTTGCTGTTGCTGAACTTTTCAGAAATCTGAACACGCGTTTCGCCCTGTCTGTCGAGAATGTATATTCGCGACTGGTCTTTAAACACAATATAATCTTTCCCTGCGATTCTGAAATGTTGAACCGGTTTATTTACCTGACTGTCAGACTGCCCAAAATTCCATCCTGAAATAATTTTTCCCTCCGAACCGTACACATAAACTTTCCGGTCTTCGCCAGCCACAAAAAAGCGGTAGTTGCGATTGTTGTCGTAGTCGAAAACACTCACACCGTTTGTTGCCGGCGATTTTAATTCAACTGGGAAATTTGCCACGTTGTTTCCGTTTCGGTCGATAACATACAGTTTTTCTCTGGTATTAAAAAGGTACTGCAACCTGCCGTTTTGGTACAAATCAACCTGCCATATTTCTCCCATTACCGGCCCTGAAAGCTGCGCCGTCCAGCGAACCAGTCCGTTGTGATTTACCAAATGCAGGTTATGTTGTACATCCTGAAAAATGATTTCACGATTGCCGGGATTTGTGTGATTTGTAACCAGAAGCGGCTTGGTTAAAATATTGCTGCCAATTTCACTTTGCCAGGTGGTTTGCGCCTGCTCTCCCGATGTTGTTTGCAAACCAAGCACAACCGTGTTTTTGTACAGCCCTTTATTGTTTTGAATCTGCCAGCCCACCATTTCAAACCTGCGTATGTTTTCTTCCCTGTCATCAATTTGTTTGAGCAACGACGGCGAAAAAATTTCGTTGCGCAGGCTGAATGCTTTATTCACATTGGCAAAAACTCTGATGTTCGAACGGCTCTCCTCATTTTTTCTGAACTGTTGATAACTCAAATCATTTGCCAACGTTGCTCCCTGCATTCTGCTGCGCAGATAATCCTGAATTCCCTGTTCTGAATTCGAAAACACCAGAAAATCGTCATGAAAAGTGAAAAATCTGGCTTCTGCCATGCCGAACGGACTGCCCATCCACAATCCCGGAAGCGATGGAAACGGAAACCGAAAAATTCGGTAAGTTGTTGCATTTTCAGCAGCAAACTCCGAAAAAAGTTCGTTTGCTTCGCTGTTGGTCCGTGCCGCGTAACTGGTCAGAATTTGCTGAAACTGCTCTTCAGCATCAGACCGGTTTTCTGTTCGCACCAAAAAATAGGTCGTTTTGTTTTCCGGATTCACCGGAATGGTAGTTGCCGCAACAATAACCTCATCTTTCACAATTGATTGCAGCATTTTTCTGATATCGGTTCTGAACCCGCGGTCAAACCTTTTCATTCGTTCTTCGCGATGGTAATAGGCCGGCGAGTGCATGTAAAAATCCTCCAGCCGATCGAAAAAAGCCTTCTTATCAGAAATAGAGTAACTGCAAAAAAACGAAGTATTCAGAGGCAGAATCTCTTCCGTGCGGCTGCGAACCGGTTGCTGACCGTCAAAAACCGACAAAAAATGGTTCAGCGAATCGTCTGCTGCAGAATAACCGGACAACCTGAGGTTACTCCCGTTAAACTGAACACCCAATTCGCTCCAGGCTGCCAAATCCCTGAACTTTTCGACTTTCGAGGTATATTGAAAACGCGCGGTTGCACCAAATTCATCTACTTTCTCAACAACCGAACGGTTTAAAACACCTGCAAAAAAACTGTTTATCCAGTTGTGATTTATGTAAAGTGAAACATCCTGCGTTTCAGAGGCTTTAACTACATCCAGAAAAAACGGATTATCCTGAATTCCCTGAGATGAAAGTTGCCTGATAACCTGTTCAACAATAATTGCACGTGAACTGGCAAGCAGCAAATCTTCGGCAAACGAATAAAAGAAGACTTCCCGGTTTGCCCGGTCTGTAATTTCGTGTATCTGATGCTTTCCGTATTCCCTTGAAGTATATGTGAAGTTTTCCGGCGAATATACCGTCTGAATAAAATTTTCCAATGCATTTTTACGGCTTCCAGATCCGAATTCGGTAATGAAAAGAGGAACCAGCTGATTTCTTCCTGCAATTCCATACGCCAGCAAAAACGGATTGTTGCGTAATCCCCGGGGAAGGTCTTCTGTAACTTCAATCAGTGAATCTGCCTGTTGCAAAAAGCTGAACCATTCTTTCCCGATTTCCGCATTTTTTAATTCCTGAACAACAGCACTCGCTTCCGGAACTGCTTTTATGGAGCTAAATTCGAGAAATAATGGTGCAGAAACCGGTACTGCCCGGTAAATATCAGTGTTCCTGGTAAACGGATTCTTTTGCTTTGTAAAATAAAAATAGCCTGCAACTGCAGTTAAAACAATAAGTACAACGACAATCAGGTTTCGCTTCATTTTTCCTGAGTTTTCCCCAAAACTATAAAAACCGATGAGTTGAAATACGTGATATTCCAACTATTAATAAAATACCGGATGTTAATAACTTGCGATTACAGCTGTTTGGCCACTTCAACTTCCTGGAAGGCTTCAACATGGTCGCCAACTTTTACATCGTTAAAGTTTTCGATATTAAGACCACATTCGTAACCGTTTTTCACCTCTTTCACATCATCTTTAAAGCGTTTCAGCGAACCAAGAGTTCCGGTGTAAATTACAATACCGTCGCGTATAACCCTGATTCTTGAATTACGGGTGATTTTTCCGTCACGAACAATACAACCGGCAACAGTTCCCACTTTGGTCACTTTGAACGTATCGAGCACCTCAGCGGTTCCGGTAATTTCCTCCTTAATATCAGGCGAAAGCATTCCTTCCATTGCCGCTTTAATTTCGTTGATGGCGTCGTAAATAATGGAATACAACCGAATATCGATCTGTTCTTTCTCGGCCAGTTTACGGGCACTGAGTGAAGGACGCACCTGGAATCCGATTACAATAGCTTCTGACGCAGCGGCCAGCAGAATATCCGATTCGGAAATTTGTCCGACTGCCTTGTGTTTAATATTTACCTGAATTTCTTCGGTTGAGAGTTTTATCAAAGAATCGGAAAGTGCTTCAATGGAGCCATCCACATCACCTTTCACAATCAGGTTCAGCTCCTGGAAATTACCGATGGCGATACGCCGTCCGATTTCATCGAGCGTAATATGTTTTTGAGTACGCAGACCTTGTTCGCGGGCCAGCTGTTCGCGTTTGGTGGCAACGTTTCTGGCATCGCGTTCGTTCTCCATCACATTAAACTTGTCTCCTGCCTGTGGTGCTCCGTTCAGCCCCAGAATAATGGCCGGTTCAGCAGGCCCGGCTTCTTCGATGCGCTGATTTCGTTCGTTGAACATTGCTTTTACGTGTCCGAAATACTGACCGGCCAGCACAATATCGCCGGCTTTTAATGTACCGGTTTCAACCAGAACTGTTGCTACATAACCACGGCCTTTGTCTAGCGTAGATTCAATAATGGTTCCCACTGCACGGCGGTTCGGATTTGCTTTCAGTTCGAGCAACTCGGCTTCGAGCAGCACTTTTTCAAGCAGTTCATCGATGCCTGTTCCGGCTTTTGCCGAAATATCCTGCGACTGGTATTTTCCTCCCCAGTCTTCAACCAGGAAATTCATATTGGCCAGCTCTTCCTTAATCCGGTCAACGTTGGCGTTGGGTTTATCAATTTTGTTGATGGCAAAAACGATTGGAACTCCGGCAGCTGTTGCGTGGTTAATCGCTTCCACGGTCTGAGGCATCACATTGTCGTCGGCTGCCACAATAATAATGGCTATGTCGGTTACCTGTGCTCCCCTGGCACGCATGGCAGTAAATGCTTCGTGACCGGGTGTATCGAGAAAGGTAATTTCGCGCCCGTCTTCGAGGCTAACGTGGTATGCACCAATATGCTGTGTTATACCGCCGGCCTCACCGGCAATAACGTTGGTGTCTCTGATATAGTCGAGCAGCGAGGTTTTTCCGTGATCCACGTGCCCCATTACCGTTACAATTGGTGAACGTGGCTTCTGCATCTTCTTCCTGTTCAAACGATTCCTGAAGATCGGCACTAACAAATTCGACTTTATAGCCAAATTCTTCAGCCACGATTGATAGTGTTTCAGCATCGAGGCGCTGGTTGATGGAAACAAACAGACCCAGACTCATGCACGACGAGATGACTTCGTTTACGTTCACATCCATCATGTTTGCCAGTTCGCTAACCGAAACAAACTCGGTAACCTTCAATATTTTCTTCTCGAGATTGTGTTTTTCCATATCGGCCTGCTGTCTTTCACTTGCAGCAGCCCTTTTATCGCGCCGGTGTTTTGAGCCTTTTGATTTTCCTTTGGACGTCAGACGTGCCAAAGTATCTTTTATCTGTTTCTGCACTTCTTCCTCGTCCACTTCTTTTTTCAGCAGCACTTTCTTTCTTTTGCCGGTAGCTTTCTGTGGTTTTTGGTCGGTTCTGCCCTTTTCTCCCGGCTTATCTTCAAATTTTACGCGACCGGTTTCCTTGATTCTTTTCCTGCGCTTTCTTCTGGAAGCGGAGTCGGAAGACTCTTTCTGCGAGCCTGCCTTTTTCTCGGGCAAATCAATTCTCCCAACAACCGTTGGTCCGCTGAGTTTTCCGGCCCTGGCCCGGATTACTTCATCTTCCTTTTCGGTAACATCTTCGGTACCTTTCGCTTTATCTGCAACCTGTTCTTCCGTTCTTACAGAAGAAACTTTTTGCTTCCTGCGTTCTTTGCGTTCTTTTTCACGTTCTTTTCGCGATTTTTTCGCAGGCCTTGTTTTCTGGTTCAACGAATCGAGATCGATTCTTCCAATCACCTTCAGTTCGTCAACCTTTGGAATTTCTGTTTCGATAATTTCTTCTTCGGTTTTTTCTGGTTCTTTTTTGGCTTCAGCTTCCACCTGAGGCACCTCTTGCTGCTGAACTTGTTCCTGTTCCTTCTCCTGTTCTTTTTCAACAGCTTTAACAGGTTCTTCCTTCGGTAGTTCAACTTCCTGAGTTTTTTCTTCTTCGGCTTCAGGTTTGGCCTTTTCGGGTGCAGGTTTTTCTGCCTTTTTTGCTGGCTTTTTCAGGCTTTCCAAATCAACCTTTCCAACAACTTTTATTTTATCTGCCGCTTTTGGTTTCTCAACCGGGGCTTCTTCTTCAACTTTCTTTTTGCTTTCCGCTGCCGGCGCCTTTTTGGGTGCTACCTTCGGAGCTTCTTCGTATTCTTCCTCCTCAAAATCGTCTTCTTCCTCTTTTGCTGGCTTGTCGTCAATTGTTATTACTTCCTGTTTTGGCCTGTGGCTTTTAAGAATAATTTTCTCTGATTCCTTCTTCAGGTTCAGATCTACTTTATACTCCTTTTCCAACAATGCCAAAGCGTCTTCTGAGACTTTCGTATTCGGGTTTGTATCGTAATCAAAACCTTTTTTATGCAGAAATTCCACAATAGTGTGAATTCCCACATTGAATTCTCTTGCAAGTTTACTAAGTCTTATTGTCTTACCTGCTGTCATATAATCATTTTTTCTTTTCCTAACCCTATGTTAAAAGTCTCTGCAAGTTTAGGCAAAAGCTTTCAGAGTAGTTTAAAATTAAGCTTAATTTTTATTTACTCAAACTCTGCCTTTAACACTTTCAGTACATCATCAATTGTTTCTTCTTCCAGGTCGGTGCGTTTAATCAGTTCATTCCGGGGAATATTCAGCACGTTTTTGGCAGTGTCGCAACCAATGCCCTTTAAAGCGTCAATTACCCAACCTTCTATTTCGTCTGCAAACTCATCGAGGTTCACATCTTCGTCATCTTCTTCCATTTCGCGGTACACATCAATTTCGTATCCGGTTAGCTGGCTCGCCAGCCTGATGTTCAGCCCGCCTTTACCAATCGCAAGCGATACTTCTTCGGGTTTCAGGTAAACTTCAGCCCGCTTTTCGTCTTCGTTTAACTTGATGTTGTTGATTTTTGCCGGATTCAGTGCACGTTTTATGTACAGCTGCGTATTTGCAGAGTAATTGATCACATCAATATTCTCATTGCGCAACTCGCGAACAATTCCGTGAATACGGGAACCTTTCATTCCCACACAAGCTCCGACGGGGTCAATGCGTTCGTCGTACGATTCTACGGCTACTTTAGCACGTTCGCCCGGAACCCTGACAATTTTTTTGATGGTGATAAGCCCGTCGAAGATTTCCGGAATTTCCAGTTCGAACAGCCGTTCCAAAAATGTCGGAGCTGTTCTGGACAAAATAATCAGCGGATTGTTGTTTCTGAGTTCCACTTTATAAACGATGGCTCTAACTGTATCGCCCTTGCGAAAATAGTCAGACGGAATTTGTTCCGACTTGGGGAGAATCAGTTCATTTCCTTCGTCGTCGAGAATCAAAATCTCTTTTTTCCACACCTGATAAACCTCGCCTGTAACAATATCGCCAATTTTGTCTTTGTATTTTCCGTAAATATTGTCCTTCTCCAGCTCCATGATTTTGCTGGCCAGATTTTGGCGCAGATTTAAAATGGCACGCCGGCCGAAATCGATCAGTTTCACTTCATCGGTCACATCCTCACCAACTTCGTAATCGGCATCAATTTTTTGAGCTTCCGACAAAGAAATCTGTAAATTCGGATCTTCCAGTTCATCATCTTCCACCACCTCACGGTTTCTCCAGATTTCAAAGTCGCCTTTATCGATATTAATGATGACATCGAAATTCTCGTCGGAACCATATTGCTTTATCAGTACGCTGCGAAATGCATCTTCGAGCACGCTCATCATGGTCACACGGTCGATGTTCTTCAGTTCCTTGAACTCGGAAAAAGTGTCGATAAGGTTTATATTTTCCATCGCTCTTCTTTTTATTTAAATGAAACTACAACTTTTGCGCTTTTAATGTCGCTATATTCAATCTGATGATCTTTAACAATCAACTGCTTCTTTTTGTGCCCTTCCACCTTTTCCCGGGCAGAGGTTTCCAGCAGAATAAACTCTGCTTCTGCTTCTTTCAAAATCCCGGTACGCGCAGTTCCGTCGGCAGTAACAACTTCAACTTCGCGCCCTTTGTTTTTCACGTATTGTTCTTTCACCCTGAAACGTTCTGTTAATCCGGGCGAAGAAACCTGAAGCTCAAAATCTTCTTTTTCCCTGTCGAGGTTGCTTTCCAGATGCCGGCTGATTTCCACACACTGGTCGATGGTAAGGCCGTCGAAACTATCGACAAACACTTTTATAACGTTTGCCGCACTTACCTGAACATCAACAAGAAAAGCTTTCTCTTCGAGCTTTTCCTTCACCAGTTCCACTATTTTCGCCTTGTTCACCATATCTGCCTGTAACAAAATAGGAGACCTTTGGCCCCCTATTTCAGGTTTTCTGAAAAATCTGCGCAAAAATAGTAATTTCTTGCTTAAATACAAAAAATTAAGCGGCTGATAAATGCCTTAAAGCGAATTAATTAAACTTTTGTATTTTTAGCCTTCGAATAAATGAAAACAAGTGGCTGACTATTTTATCAACAAGAAGAAAATAATAAACGATCCGGTGTTCGGATTCATCAATCTGCAGTCTGACCTGGTGTTCGATCTGATAGAACATCCATACATGCAGAGACTTCGGCGGATCAAGCAACTTGGCCTGTCGTTTCTGGTTTACCCCGGCGCCAACCATTCGAGGTTCGAACATGCGCTTGGCGCCAGCCATTTAATGCGGCAAGCGATGAAGAAGCCGACGCTGTTACGGTGGCTATTTTGCTGCACGACATTGGCCATGCGCCGTTTTCGCACGTACTGGAAAACACGCTGGTGGAAATTCCGCACGAAACCATTTCGTTGCTCATGATGAACGAACTAAACCGGCAGTTTGACGGCAAACTGGACCTTGCCATTGAAATCTTCAGGAATCAATACAAAAAACAGTTTTTGCACCAGCTTGTTGCCAGTCAGCTCGATATGGACCGGCTGGACTACCTGAGCCGCGACAGTTTTTTTACCGGTGTGGCCGAGGGAATTGTGGGCATCGACCGTATTATTAAAATGTTAACTGTTTGGAACGGTCAGCTGGCTGTGGATTACAAAGGGATTTATTCCATCGAAAAATTTCTGATTGCCCGCAGACTGATGTACTGGCAGGTCTATCTGCACAAAACAGTGGTTTCAGCCGAATTTCTTTTGCTGAATGTGTTAAAACGTGCCCGGGAACTTTGGGCAACTGGCGAAAATTTATTCACCACCCCCACCCTGAAAATTTTCCTCGACCACAAGTTTTCGCACGATGATTTTTTCAGGAACATTTCGGTTAACGGTAAAAATGTTCTCGACTGGTATGCACTGCTCGACGACAACGACATTCTGTCATCGGTAAAAGAGTGGCAGTCGAATGCTGACCCGGTCCTGTCTGTACTTTCGGAAAACCTCATCAACCGGAAGTTGTTCAGGGTAAAATTAACCGACAGGCCGGTTTCAAAAAAATGGCAGGAAAAAATACTTCGTAAAATTACCGCCCAGATAACCCGCAATGAAAAATTATCGCCCTATTTGCTGATGACCGGAGAAATTACAAACAGCGCCTATAACCGGCATACCGAAAACATTAAAATTCTTTTAAAAAACGGCAAAGTGAAAGATATGGGTAAAGCCTCAGACATAAACCTCTCGGTTTTAACCAAAACCGTAAGAAAATATTTTGCCTGTTTTCCAAAAGAATTGGACATTAATTAGTTTAAACCTATATTTGCATCGCAAAAAAAATGATGAATGGAATTTAAAGCTACAGACATTGCTTCGTTTCTGAACGGCGAAGTGGTCGGAGACGGCAATGTTAAAGTTTCCGGCGTATCGAAAATTGAGGAAGGCCAACCCGGCACACTCTCTTTTCTTGCCAATCCGAAATACGAAAACTACATCTACAGCACATGTTCATCCGTAGTATTGGTGAACCGTACATTTCAGCCCAAAGCGGAGGTTAAAGCTACGCTTGTTAAAGTTGACGATGCGTACCAGGCTTTTGCCTCTTTGCTGGATTTGTACGTTCAAACAAAACAAAATACCCGTACAGGCATTGAATCACCGGTTTCTGTTCACGAAACCGCAACCATTGAAAAAGATGTTTACATTGGTGCTTTCACCAGTATTGGACGAAATGCAAAAGTTGGCAAAGGCACAAAATTATTTCCCCAGGTATTTTTAGGCGATAATGTAACTGTGGGCGATAACTGCATCATTTATGCGGGAGTAAAAATTTACGACGATTCGGTAATTGGCAGCAACTGCATTCTCCATTCGGGTGCTGTGGTTGGTTCCGATGGGTTTGGATTTGCCCCGCAAGCCGATGGCACTTACAAGAAAATTCCGCAAATCGGAAATGTTATTCTTGAAGACGACGTTGAAATTGGAGCCAACACTGCAATTGACTGCGGCACTTTCGGTTCCACAATTATTCGCAAAGGAGCAAAAATCGACAACCTGGTTCAGGTTGCACACAATTGCGAAATTGGAGAAAACACCGTAATTGCAGGGCAAACCGGAATGGCAGGTACGACCAAAATCGGGAAAAACTGCAAGTTCGCAGGTCAGGTTGGTCTTGCAGGGCACTTAACCATTGGTAATAACGTACAGATTGGCGCACAGTCGGGCGTGAGCAAATCCATTAAAGACAATGAAATAGTACTGTCGTCTCCGGCAGTGAATTATAAAGAAGCAATTAAAACATACACCATAATCCGGAACTTGCCAAAGCTCCGCGAAGAGTTTATCCAGCTTCAAAAAGATGTTGAATCCTTGAAACAGGCGAAAGCTGCCGGTTCAAAGTAAATTTCAGGCATGGTGGTAAAACAAAAAACGTTAGCAAATTCATTTAAAATTGAAGGCAAAGGGTTACACACAGGAGTGAATGTAACCATGAATTTTTTACCGGCTCCCGAAAACCACGGGTTCAAATTCAAACGGGTGGATCTTGAGAATCAACCCATTATTGATGCCGATGTGGACCTGGTTGTGGACACCTCGCGCGGAACTTTACTGGAAAAAGACGGTGCACGCATCGGGACCATCGAGCATGCGCTGGCAGCGCTCACCGGTATGGACCTCGACAATGTTTTAATTGAAGTGAACAACGAAGAGGCTCCCATTATGGATGGCAGCTCCAGATATTTTGTGGAAGCCATTGAAAAAGCAGGGGTTCTTGAACAAAAAGCCGAACGGGAATATTTCGAAATTCAGGAAAAGATTGAGATTTACGATGAAAAATCAGATTCGCACATCATCGC